>JADFGE010000282.1 GCA_022567855.1 Planctomycetota bacterium
GTGGTTGAGCTGACCGGCCAAATGCCATCGATGCTGCGTGAGCGAGCGCGCTGGGATCGCGTTGGCACGAACTCGATTCCCGTGATGCTCGCTCATCCGGATTGGGACACGGGCGTTCGTGTTCCGGTCGTCCTGTGGATGCACGGCCGAACCGTCAACAAGGAACTCGACCCGGGGCGATACCTCCGATGGATTCGAGCCGGGATCGGGGTTTGTGCGATCGATCTTCCAGGGCACGGCGAGCGCTTCGACGCTTCGCAGCAGGAACCTGGCGCGGCACTGGATGTGATCCTCCAGATGACCAACGAGATCGATCAGGTTGTCTCCGCACTGGCCGAACTCGATGGGTTCGATTTGAAGCGCTTGGGCATTGGTGGAATGTCCGGCGGCGGCATGGCGGCGATCGCTCGGCTGTGTCAACCACATTCATTTTGCTGCGCCTCTGTTGAAGCGACCAGTGGTTCGTGGGTAGACCAACAACACCGGCCGATGTTCGATCATTGTGATGCGAAGCAGATTGCACAGTTGGATCCGCTCCAACGACTTGACGGGTGGCGCGAGATTCGGTTCCAGGCGATACACGCACGGTTCGACGAATACGTCGCGAGCCAAGGCCAAGCCGAGTTCGTCGATGCCCTGCGCGAGCGCTACGCCGAGCCCGACCGGATTGAGTTCATCCAATACGACCGAACGGGAGCGCCTTACGAACATGCGGGGTTCGGCAACATGGCCGCTGATGCAAAGAACCGCCAGGCGGCGTTTTTTGCCCGGCAGCTCGTGGGTGCCTGAAACAAGCTCCTAGTCCCGCTCGTCCAGGAGCAGGCCCGATTGCATGGTGCGACACCGCACGGTCAGCTGGTTGCGGATCGAGCGCACCTGCACTATAACCGGGCTACTCACCTCAGGCCTATCTTGAAGGAAGGTAGATCGATGATGCAATGTCCAAACTGTCAGCAACCGCTCACCACGATCGACTACGAAGGCGTGGAGATCGAGACCTGTTCGGACTGCCACGGCGAATGGCTCGACGCCGACGAGCTCGGCAAGATCGTTCGGCTTCGCGAAGTGAAGTTCGATGAGCAGGCCCGGCGGGCGATCGCCGAATCGACGACCATCACCGGCGTGAAGCTCAAGGACGTCGATCGTGATCTGACCTGCCCCAAATGCGGCGGCACGACCGATGCGCTCAACTACGGCGGCGACACCGGGATCATCCTCGACCGCTGCACATCATGTGGGGGATTTTGGCTCGACCGCGACGAGCTGGAGAAGGTCCAGATGCTGGTCGAGGGTTGGGAAGACAAGCTCCCCGAAGACCTGCAAGAATACGGATCGATGCTCCGCGATATTGAGGTCAAGCTCGATCGCGACGATGACGTTCAACTCAGTCGAATCCCCATCGTCGGAGGTT
Organism: Planctomycetota bacterium; assembly: GCA_022567855.1. GTDB lineage: Bacteria > Planctomycetota > Phycisphaerae > Phycisphaerales > SM1A02 > JADFNO01. The sequence goes on from JADFGE010000282.1 coordinate 1,412, forward strand.
TCATCAACACGATGATCAACGGGATCCTTGATCTCACCGGCCACTGACTAGGACCGGACACGACAACCCGGCCGTCGCCTTTTCACATTCGCTCGGCGCAGTTGTTGCACCGACACGTCATGGGCCGGATCCCATCGCCATCATTGCCACTGACACGCGGCGCGAACCGAGGTACAGTAGCGCCGCCATGACGACGCTTTCACAGCTTCCCGATTCGGCCGGTCGCTTCGGCGAGTACGGCGGGCGGTATGTGCCGGAGACGCTCGTCGCCGCGCTCGATCAACTGGCTGAGGCCTACAAGCGGGCCAAAGGCGATCAGCAGTTTCAAGCTGAGCTTGACGAGCTGATGCGCGACTTCGTAGGCCGGCCCACGCCGTTGACGTTCGCGCGCCGACTGACCGATCACGCCGGGGGCGCGCAGATCTATCTGAAGCGCGAAGATCTTGCCCATACCGGCGCGCACAAGATCAACAACACGATCGGCCAGGGGTTGCTGACCGTGCGCATGGGAAAGAAGCGAGTGATTGCCGAGACCGGGGCGGGGCAGCACGGCGTGGCGACGGCGACCGCCTGTGCTCACTTCAGTTTGGAGTGTGAGGTCTATATGGGGGCAGAGGATGTGCGCCGCCAGAGCCTCAACGTCTTTCGCATGAAACTCCTCGGGGCGAAGGTGAATGTCGTCGAAGCCGGTTCACGCACACTGAAGGACGCCACCAACGAGGCGATGCGCGATTGGATGGGATCGGTCGAGCACACGCATTACATTCTCGGGTCCGTGGTCGGGCCGCATCCGTTTCCGATGATCGTGCGCGATTTTCAATCCGTGATTGGACACGAGTGTCGCGAGCAGTGTTCCGAAGAATTCGGTGGTCTGCCAAACGTCATCGTCGCCTGTGTCGGCGGTGGATCCAATGCCGCGGGCATCTTCTATTCGTTCATCGAAGATAAGAACGTACGACTGGTGGGCGTGGAGGCGGGCGGACGATCGCTGAACCTCGGTGATCACGCCGCGCCGTTGTGTCACGGCGAGCCGGGCGTGTTGCACGGTTCGCTGAGCTATGTGCTGCAGGACGAGTTCGGGCAGACGGCGCCGGTCCACTCATGTTCAGCCGGGCTGGACTACCCGGGTGTGGGGCCCGAACATTCCTATTGGAAGGACCAGGGGCGCGTCGAATACTCCACCGTGACGGATGACGAGGCGCTTGACGCGTTTTGTCTGCTCAGTGAACTTGAAGGGATCATGCCCGCGTTGGAGACAGCCCACGCAATTGCCGCTGCCACGAAGATCGCCGGCACAATGTCGCCGAAGCAGACACTAATGATCAACCTCTCCGGCCGCGGCGACAAGGATGTGCAGGAAGCGGCGCGTTTGTTGGAGCAACGCGGTTAACGGGGGCATCGAAGAAGGGATCCCGACGGTGTCGGGACGCGTCACCCGCTAAACACACATCCATCGTTTAGCCGCTGCCGCGCAGCGGCGCTTCTTGGTAGACTGTTTTGCCGTGGTCTTGGCCTACCACCTCATCCTCAGCGCGTACGGCTTCTGGCTGCCCATCGATCAGGGCGGCTCATGGTCGGCGTTTGTCCGCGCATATGAACTGGCGCGCTTTGGACCCGCAACGAAAACCAACACACGGCGATCGGTCGCCGGTCGTCGATTCGACGCCACTCAACGTGTTGCTATGCGAGCGGCGCTTGCGCGCCGGCCCGTGGTATTTGACGGAAGACAAGCCAGGGCGATTGCCATTGGGTTCGCTGATTACGTCGGCCGTAGCATGGTTCCGGTACACGCGTGTGCGATCATGCCGGATCACGTCCATCTCGTCGTTGGTCGATTCCGTTTATCGATCGAGCGAACATGTGAACAGCTCAAAGGGGCCGCCACAGCACAGTTGAATCGGGACGGAATCCACCCGTTCGCCGATGTACACTATTGCAACGGACGAACTCCGACGCCATGGGCGCGCAAGGGCTGGTGGGTATTCCTGAATAGCAACAGCGACATCCATCGCTCGATTCGGTACGTGGACAAGAATCCCGTGCACGCGGGTCTCAGACCACAACGATGGTCGTTTGTTACGCCGTACGAAGAAGGGACGCTGCGCGTCACCCGCTAAACGGGATTCACGCGATCACGGGGCGCTTGTCCCATACGCCCAACTGCTTCTCCATCGCCATGCCGATGCTGCACAGCGTGCCTTCGTCGAACAGACGACCCAGAAGCGTAATGCCGTGCGGCGAGCCGTTGTCGTTGAACCCGCAACGAATCGTCAGCGACGGGTGGCCGGTGTTATTGGTGATCAACAACAGCGATCCCGCGTAGCTGGGGCCGATCATCGCGTCAATGTCCGCGAACTTCTCGTCCATCATCTCCATGACTTGACGACGGAAGCGCTGGGCCTGCACGAACTCGATCGCCGGCGTGAACCGAGTCTGGCGGAACGAGTTCGGCCACGCCCGCGCTTCCTGCCAGACCAACTCGTCATCGCGGTTACTAAGGGTGAGTTCCTCGAACGCCGCCGCCGCCTCGACCGACAGGATCGTCATGAGCGATCCGTACGGCCAATCAGGGAGATCGATTTCCACGAGCTCGATCCCAAGACGACGAACTACGTCGAGCGCCGCGCGATCCAGTTCATTGACGTCATCTCCTTCAAACCACTTCGGTGAGTATCCAACGCGCAGCTGCCTGATCGAACGTGTGGCATCGAACTCGTATGGCATATCGATCGACGAAGGATCCCCGTGATCCGCGCCGCGAATCGCATCGAGCACGAGCGCACAATCTTCGACGGTGCGACAGATCGCGCCGATCTTGTCCAAGGACCAACATAGGGCCATGGCGCCGGTGCGGGCGACGCGCCCAAACGTCGGCCGAAGCCCGGTCGCGCCGCAGCGCATACAAGGCGAGACGATGGAGCCGAGCGTTTCCGTGCCGAGGCTGAATCCGAACAGACCGGCTGCGGTGCCGGCCGCTGATCCCGCGCTCGATCCGCTGGAACCCTTT
>JADFGE010000283.1 GCA_022567855.1 Planctomycetota bacterium
GGATGAAGCATGGCGCCCGGTCAACGCCTGAGAATTACTTGGGATTCGTATAAGAACACCGACGACTCCGCTTCGCTGCGCTGTCGGTGGCACGCTCGCCGTATCTAATACCACATGCCGGGTGGCACGCACAACGAGTCTGTCCCGGCGCGCCGGGATGCGTGTTGTTCGTAGCGCCAAGAGAGCGCGGGGTCCCGATGGAATCGGGACGGCTAAATAACGCGGTGCCGAGCCTACAAATTCCCGCGCCGGTCCTGTTCTAGCTCCAAACTCTCAAACAGCGCCTTGAAATTGCCTTTGCCGAAGCTTTGGCTTCCACGCCGGCAAATGATCTCGAAGAACAATGTTGGGCGGTCCTGCAACGGCTTCGTAAACAGTTGCAACAGATACCCCTCATCATCCGCGTCTACGAGAATGCCAAGCTCCTTGATCCGGTCGTGATCCTCTTTGACCGGCTCGTGGCCGTGCTCGCGCAGCATCGCATCCACGCGCTGCCACACATCGCCGTAGTAATCCTTGGGCACATAGAGGAAGTCCACGCCTCGCCGATGAAGCTGGGCCACCGACTCCAACTCATCATCCGTGCGGAAAGCGACGTGCTGCACGCCGGGCGTATCGTCGTGCCAATCCAGATACTCCTGGATCTGGCTCTTGCGCTTGCCCTCAGCCGGCTCGTTGATCGGGAACTTGATCACGCCATAGCCGCAGTCCATGACCTTGGACATGAGCGCGGAATACTCGGTGGAGATGTCCTTGTCATCGAAATGCTTGAAGAGCTTGAAGCCGAGGACTTCCTGGTACCACTTCACCCAGTAGTCCATTTTGCCCAGCTCGACGTTCCCGACACAGTGATCGACGTACATCAGTCCGCAGGGGTTGGCCTTGTTGTACTCGTTGAGCGCGAAGTTCTCGACCTTCCGGAAGCTGGGGCTGATCAGCCCACCGTTGCGCACAGTATCAAGGGAATACTTGCCGGTGCGCGAGACAAAGGTGTGGATGACCCGGCCATAGACCTTGATGGATGCCTGGGTGATAGCGCCGTCGTTATCGGAATGGGTTTGGGGCTCGAACGCGGCCTCAGCGCCGTTCTTTATGGCTTGGTTGAATGCAGCCTCGGCATCGTCCACCGTGAAGGCAATGGCCCGCACGCCGTCGCCGTAGCGCTTCACGTGCTCGTTTGCTTCGTGGTCGTGGCTGAGCCCGCTGGTAAGGATCAGGCGGATATTGCCCTGGGTGAGCAGATAGTTCGCCTCGTCGCGGCTGCCGGTCGTGAGATCGGCCACCTGATCGACCGTGAAGCCGAAGGTGGAGGCATAGAAAAACGCGGCTTGCTTGGCGTTGCCGACATAGAACCGCAGGTGATCGACATCGATCAACCGCAGGGGATCGGCATCGGTTCGGGTCGTCGGCAGCGGCGACGGTGTGCTGGCGGTGGTCATAGCGTTCTAAGCTCCTGCGGTGAAGGCGAGGCTTGAGTCTAGGCGACGACCCCGCGGCCGACCAAAGCGGACCACCCCATCATAATAAGATAGGACCGGCAGTCGGTCCCTTGAAGTGTGGAGAATGGCAAAAAAAGAAGAGGCTGCGGGCCTCGACCCGCTGCCTCTGGTGGATGAACGGCTCTCTTTCCTCCCGGAACGGCAGGTGGACGCGGCGACGATCGTGGTCGCTGATCCAGTTGTTGTCTATCGTCGGCTGCGCCGCGGGTCGGCTGAAGATGATTCGATGAGGCGTTGCGATCAGCGGTCGTCAGCGCGGCGAGCCAACAACGCGCGGGGCTGCACCCGATGCGCACACGGTCGCGCTTCCGTCTATGATGTCAGCGTCATGGCCAAGACGACACCCTCCACCCAAGCGATTGAAATCGTCGAGCCGATCGGCAATCGTGTCCTGATTCGCAAGGATGCGGACAAGAAGGTGACGAAGGTCGGCATCCATCTGCCGGACAAGATCGAGATTCCCACCCTGACGGGCCGCATCGTGGCCGTGAGCGCTCAGGTGGACAACGACGAGGATTACCCGATCAAACAGTATGACCGCGTGTTGTTCAACCCGAAAAACGGGATCCCGGTGGATTTCGAGGGCGATAATCGGCTGTTCGTGGTGCCGATCAAGGACGTAGTGGCGGTGTTTCGCAAAGAGTAGGGAACAAGGCGGCTCGGCACGACGGGTTTCGTCGGCTGAGCGTGACCGGTTGGGGGAGACGACGATTCTATAGCGCGTCGATGCAAGAAGAAGAACACCCAGGGACGGGAGTCCCTGGGCTTTGGTGTTTTCTATCAGATTCCCGCTACGCCCCAGTGCCGACGGGCTCTTGTTCCATGGCGGGGGTGTATTTGCCGTAGCGGGCAGCGCCGTTGCACTTGGCTCGATGAAGGAAGGCCTGTTTGGCCCTCTCTACGTTGGCCGCATCACCACGCCACGCCTTGAGCGGCGGGCCCTGCAAAGCGCGGCCATACGAAAAACTCAACTGCCAGGGATGCGCGGCATCCATGGCATTCATGGCGTTGAGGTTGGCGGTGGCGATTTCGTTGCTCTGTCCACCGGAAAGGAACACAATCCCCGGCACGGCGGCGGGCACCGTTCGATTGAGGCAACGAACCGTCGCCTGGGCCACTTCTTCCGGAGTCGCCTGCTGCGGACAATCCTTCCCGGACAGCACCATGTTGGGCTTGAGCAGTGACGCTTCGAGCACAACACGTTGCTCATACAGAGCGTTGAACACACTGTGCAGTGTCGCTTCGGTTACCGCAAAACAACGCTCGATCGTATGATCGCCGTCCATCAGCACCTCAGGTTCGACGATCGGCACCAGCCCTGCTTCCTGCGAGAGCGCCGCAAACCGTGCCAGCGCGTGGGCGTTGGCGTCGATGCAGTATTGACTGGGGATCCCGATTCCATCGGATCACCGATGGTGATCACCGCTCGCCACTTTGTGAACCGCGCCCCCAGTTTGTGATATTCATTCAGACGATCGCGCAGTCCATCCAGGCCTTCGGTGACCTTCTCATTCGGCGCCCCCGCCAATGCCTTCGCACCTTTGTCCACCTTGATGCCGGGAATGATCCCTTGTTGAGTCAAGATTTGTACGAGGGGCGCACCATCGTCCGCCTTTTGGCGGATCGTCTCGTCAAAAAGAATCACGCCGCTGATGAACTCGCTTACCCCAGGGGTGGTGAACAACATCTGCCGGTACGCCCGGCGGCTGTCTTCGGTGGATTCGACGTCGATCGATTTGAACCGCTTCTGGATGGTTGGGTGGCTCTCGTCCGCCGCGAGGATTCCCTTGCCGGGGGCGACGATCGCGTTGGCGATGGTGTTGAGATCTGATCCGGCCATATCTGTGGTCCTCTGCTCGAGAGAAGGTCACCAACTCCGTCGTTTTACCAAAATTCCGCCGCCAATCCCAGCGCAAAGGATCGAGTCCGACTAGAAACCCACCGCTTGGCCGTCGGCTCGGCCGTCACTGGCGGCAAAGTATCCATCATCCAGCTTGTACGCCGCCTGCCCGCGGCCGTAGAACTCCTGTGGCGGACCTGCGATTTTCAACTGATGCCCCCGGCGGCGCAGCTCGTCATACACGTCGTCAGCAAACCCCGGCTCGAGGTTGACGTTTAGACCTTCGTCAACACGCCAGCGCGGCCCGTCGATCGCGGCCTGTGGGTTCTGTCCATAATCCGCCAACCGAATCAAGACCTGCGCATGACCTTGCGGCTGCATGACCCCCCCCATCACGCCGAAGCTCATCACCGGCTCGTGTCGGCCGCTTGCGGCTTCGCGGGTGACAAATCCCGGGATGATCGTGTGATACGGCCGTTTGGCGGGACCGACGGCATTGGGATGGCCCTTCTGGAGCGTGAAGCATCCGCCGCGGTTCTGCAATGCGATTCCCGTCTCGGGGATAACGATTCCTGATCCGAAGCCGGTGTAGTTGGATTGGATATACGAGACCATATTTCCGTCGGCGTCGGCGGTGGTCAGGTAGACGGTCCCGCCGGGCTTGGGGCGCCCGTGCCCAGGGTCCAGAGCGCGGCTGGGGTCGATCAACGACGAGCGCTCGGCCAGGTAGGCCGGGTCCAGAAGGTGCTGCACATCGACATCCATCCACGCGGGGTCGGCGATGTAACGGTGCGCATCGGCAAACGCCAACTTCATCGCCTCGATCTGGAAGTGGAGGCTGTCGGCGGAATCAACCGGTAGGTCGCCGATTCCGTGATGCCCCAAGATGCCGAGCATGATCAGCGCCGCCAGCCCTTGTCCGTTGGGTGGAATCTCGTGCAGCGTGTAGCCGCCATAGTCAACTGAGATCGGCCGGACCCACTCGGCTCGATGCGATGCCAGGTCGTCGCCCGTGAGTATTCCGCCGGTGGCGGCGGCATGTTCAGTGATGCGTTCAGCGAGATC
>JADFGE010000284.1 GCA_022567855.1 Planctomycetota bacterium
GGATACAGGGGGGTCGAACGTAACGGGAGCTCGGAGTTCGCACGAACGCGAGCAGTGCTCCTCGCAGCGGCGATCCTCTTGGCGCACGGCAGTCCTACGCGCGCGCGACCACCGGAAAGACGTGCTTTATCGGAAGAACGTCTCCTATCCGAAAGACGTGCACCATTCGCAAGAGCGCTACTGCGCGAAGAGTTTGCCGCGAGGATCGCGGAGCGCCGGTTACTTCCATTGTCAAACTCAACGGCCCGCGCCGCGTCGGGCCCGACTTGCGAGTCGACAGGGTTCGAGGCCACAGAGGCAACGTGTCAATGGGAGCAAGGATGGATTTGCGGCTCGACGTTTACGTTCTGCGTTTCCGACCATGATCTTCCGCAGCTTTGTACCGGCGATCCGATCGTCGATGAAAACTGCTGCCGGGACAATCCCAACCCGCTCAACGGGTGGTACACGTCGATCACCTCGCAGCACTGCAACGAGCCGCACGTCGAGGCAGGTGCTGGAGTCGGTGGAGGCAACTCACTGCGCTTCCAGCGCGATCCGACCGGCCGCAGCCGTCTGAAACTCGAGATTGTCGATCTGCGCGACGTCCTGAAGAACGGCGGCGACAATCCGCTGGGGCTGGGGCGGTACGAGCTGCACAACATTGAGGCGGTCGTCGACCGGATCGTTCTCACGGACGATATCCGCCAGCGCCTCGCCGATTCCGTCGAGGTGACGCTGCGCCTCAGTGAGGGCTTGCTCGTCGCGTTGATCGAGGAGGATGGGGAGTGGCAAGAGTACCGCTTCAGCGAAAAGTTGGCGTGCAGCGAGCACCCGGAGTGCAGCATCGAGGAGTTAGCGCCGCGACTCTTCTCCTTCAACTCCCCGTACGGCGCCTGCTCCGAATGCGACGGGCTGGGCGTGATCAGTGAATTCGACGAGGCGCTGATCGTACCGGATCCGACAGCGCGACTTGGCGACGGTGCGATCGAACCGTGGCGCAAGAACGGCCGGCGAATGAACATGTATTACGGCCGAACGCTGCGCTGGTTCTGCGATCACATCGGGATCGAAAAGACCGTGCGGTACGAGAAATTGACGAAGACCGCGCGACGGGTTCTCATGTACGGCACAACCGAGATCGACGAATCGCGCCTCGGATTCAGCTTCGAGGGCGTGGTCCCGAACCTGCGCCGCCGATTCCAGAAGACGGACAGCGACTATGTCAAGGAGCGTCTGCGCAGCTACATGAGCGGTACGACCTGCCCGGTGTGTCGGGGTCAACGGCTTCGGCCCGAGGCGCTCCACGTCAAGGTCAATAGCGCCCAAGGTCGTCTGAGCGTCGCCGAGGTCACGGCGATGACCATTGAGGAGGCGATCGAGTTCTTTGCAGCGCCCAAGCTCAGTGACGAAAAGGCCCGGATCGCCGAGCCGATCCTGCGCGAGATCAACGCCCGCCTCGGATTCCTCGCCTCCGTAGGCTTGAACTACCTGACCCTTGATCGAACGGCCGGAACGTTGTCCGGCGGCGAATCGCAGCGGATTCGTCTGGCGACACAGGTCGGCTCGGGACTCGTCGGCGTGTGCTATGTGTTGGATGAGCCAACGATCGGTCTGCATCATCGCGACAACGCTCGCTTGATCTCGACGCTGCGACACCTCACTGACATTGGGAACACGGTGCTCGTCGTTGAACACGATGAGGGGATGATTCGCGCTGCCGATCACATCATCGACATCGGGCCCGGCCCCGGCCGGCACGGCGGCGTCCTCGTCGCCCAAGGTTCGCTGGATCAAATCATCGCCCACAAGCGTTCTCTGACCGGAGACTATCTCGCCAAGCGCCGCGTCATTCCCGCGCCGGACAACCGGCGAACGTGTGATGAATCGAACGCGATTGTCGTCAAAGGCGCGCGCGCCAACAACCTCAAATCGATCGACGTCGCGTTCCCCATCGGTGTAATGATCTGCGTGACCGGCGTCTCCGGCTCCGGTAAATCCACACTCGTGAACGAGATTCTCTACAAGGCGGCGCGCAAAGCGATCTACGCGTCGCGCGTCACACCCGGATTGCACACGCGCGTCAACGGGCTCGGCCAAATCGATCGGGTCATTCAAGTGGATCAGTCCCCCATTGGGCGCACGCCGCGATCGAACCCCGCGACCTACACCGGAATCTTCGACGATATCCGCAAGCTGTTCACCCAGACCAAGGAGTCGAAGATTCGCGGGTATCTGCCGGGTCGATTCAGCTTCAACGTCAAAGGCGGGCGTTGCGAGTCATGCCAAGGCCAGGGCGTCAAGAAGATCGAGATGCACTTCCTGCCGGACGTCTTCGTGACCTGCCAGACGTGCAAGGGCCGGCGGTATAATCGCGAGACGCTGGAGATCACGTACCGGCACAAGACGATCGCCGACGTGTTGGACCTGTCCGTCGAGGAGGCGGTTGAATTCTTCGACGCCCATCCGCGCACGTTGCGAATGCTGCGATGCCTGTACGACGTCGGCTTGGACTATTTACAGATCGGCCAGCCGTCCACTACACTCTCCGGCGGCGAGGCGCAGCGGATCAAGCTGGCCAGCGAACTCGGGCTGGCCTCGACCGGCCGGACGTTGTACGTGCTCGATGAACCAACCACGGGGCTGCACTTTGCGGACATTGAAAAACTGCTGAACGTACTGAACCGTCTGGCGAATCACGGCAACACGCTGGTAGTCATTGAGCACAATCTGGATGTGATCAAGTGCGCCGACTGGATCATCGATCTCGGCCCCGAAGGCGGTGATCGCGGCGGCACGGTCGTGGCGACAGGACCGCCTTCGCGCATTGCCAAATCCAAGCGCAGTTTCACCGGGCGGTATCTCAAAGCGGTGCTGAGCGCTGATCCGTCGCGAAAACTCAAAGCAACCGCATCATGAGTTGGCCTTGGATCATCGTCCTGTTCGTCATCGTTGACGTTCTCGTCGCGTTCAGTCTGATCGCAGCAAGCCTCAGGCTCCTCTGGAACCCGCTGCACTTGGCGTATCCACCTCGAACGCCGGCCGAGGACGCAGTACGCAAGCGACTCCAGAGCTTCCGGATCGGCCTACTCAATCTGAGTTACTGCATCCACACTACGGTTGATGAGAATCATTTGCATTTGACGCCGGCGACATTGGTTGGCTGGCTCGGCGCTAAGCCCACGAGCATTCCCTGGGACGCGATCGAAGTGCTGAAGCGCTCACGTCTCGGCCAATCGATGATCGTGCGGGTCGGCAAGCGTCGCATCGCGGGCCCGGCGTGGTGCTTGGGCCTGGCCGAACCTGCGGACGGCTCCGATAGCGTCCAAGATGGTGCAGGGCACGGCCTTGCGCGTGACTTGGTCGCCGGGACGAACCGCGATTCTGCGGCCCGGCGACACTAACTTCCTGGGCATCGCCACCAGGGATTGCTACGAGCGGTACAAGACATTGGCGTTTGGGCCTCAATCATGGCAGAATAGGAACCGAGAGCCTGCCTCGGCATTCCTTGACGATACCGGCAGCGCCTCCGCCAAAGACCAGCCTCCGGTTTGAGGCGCTGCTGATGGTGGTGGAATCTATTGGAGAAGGAGGCGACCGATGCGGTTGTTCAAGAACCGGGTCCAAGCGGCCCATGAGTTGGCGGGCGATCTCCATTTCCTCCAGCATGAGGATCCGTTGATCCTGGGCATCCCCAACGGCGGCCTGCAGATTGCGGCGATCATTGCCGAGAGACTCAACGCTGCTCTGGACATCCTGCTGATTCAGAAACTGTCCGCGCCCGGTCACACCAACCTGGTTGTCGGGGCCGTCGATGAGCATGGGCGCATCTCGATGATCCAGTCCGCGGCCCGCTGGCACCATCTCACAAGCCAGGAGATGATCGGCCCGGCAAGGTTGGTCTTTGGTCAACTCCAGAAGCGACGAGCGCGGTTCCGCGCGATATTGCCCGCAACCGACGTCCGGGGACGAACGGTCGTTATTGTCGACCATGGCGTGGAGACGGGCGCGACGATGCTGGCGGCGATCGCTTCGGTCTTCAGCAGCCCGGCGATGACTGTGGTCGGCGTGAGCATGAACGCGGCCGTCATGCCCGTGCTGTGGCTCGACGCTACCATCGCGACTACGGACGCGATGCGTCGCCGAGAAACCGGATTGAACGCTGACGGTGAACACTGAAGATGCCCTCGATTGACTACACCTACCCCGCACGCGTGTTTGAACCGGAGACGAGGGTAACACCCGTTCGGGGCTCACGCACGACCCGAGACGGCTCGAGTCTCGAATTCAGCCACACTAATTCACCGGTCGCCGTGCGGCAACCTTCCGGACCGACGCGGGTCGGCGCGCCCTGGATGTATCCCGCGAGAGAGGAAGACGTTGCTGTGTGTCACCCATAATCCCAAACGGGCGTCA
>JADFGE010000285.1 GCA_022567855.1 Planctomycetota bacterium
TTGGTCTTTTGCAACATTCTCCAGCAACCAGCCTACCAGCAACCCCGGTCATTCCCAAGCAAAAACGCGGCGAACCGTCCGGCGGGGATAACCAGGCTTCCCACAAGGCCTGGTTGGGGCAATAGTGGATTGTGATGGCACAGGCGAATGTGGTTAAGTGGGTGACCCACCTTCGACGCGTCGCCCGGACCGCTGCCGGCGAGTCCCCCCCGACGGGGCCGGGTCCGATAGCGAAGCCGTTTGGGTTGGCTGTAAGCGATGACCTTGGCACAACAGAGGTTGCGCCGTGTCCAATTCCCGATGCCGATCTTGGGTTGTGGTGGGCATTAGCCAGGGCGCGTGTTGATGTTGATGCGTTGCTCGCCCAAGCGACTGCCGGTCCATTGTGGCTGCAGGGGAGATTCAAAACCATCGAGGTGTGGACCGAGTCGGAACTGTGTGGACTGCACGCGCTGTGGCGGTTGGCTCGCGATCGGGATCGCCAGGATTGGGCCAAGCGAGTCCAGGTCGTGCGCGACTGGCACGTGCAGAACACCCAGCCCGATAACGCCACGAACCGTCCCTGGGCCCTCCATGTGTTTCTGTTGGCCGATACGCCCGAGACTCAGCACTACGCCGAAACTTTGCTTCACAATTGTCTGGTCACGACCGGCGAGCCCGAGCCGCTAAGCGCGTGGATACTGCTCGATGCAGCGAATGAGTTGGAGCGGTACGCCGCCGCTCTGCCGTTACCGCCAGGCGCTTAGATGCCTAGTCGTCCAGTTCCATGCACTGTTTGTGATCGCCTTCGACGGCGCAGGTGACGATGCCGTTCTCAATCCGGATCGTCGCCGGTGCGGAGATGATCCAGCTACATCCCAATGGCAACTCCATTAACTCACAGGCCGTCTCCGGCATCTCCCAAGGATTCTCCGGCATGAGCACGTTTGTACTTTCCGGCATCTGTATAGCCGTGACCTTCGATGCAAGCGTTGGATCGGTCAAATCGTACATGAACATCTCTTCGCAGTGGTCGCAGGTTCTACTGTAGAACACTACGATTCGTTTCTCGCTATCCATGTCCTTGGGCCATCGCGGCATCAACTGGAAGACCTCCAACTCACGCCACGCTTTCCCGACAAGACTGCCAATATCGTCGAAATACCAATTTGCGGGCAAGTCCATCGGATGTGGGTTAATCGTTTTATCGACGTTGCCCCCGTTCTGGATCACCTCCTGCTTTTTGGGCGGATGCAACAGGAACTTCGCACCGAAGCTCACGCCGAATCCAAGGATCAACAGCACAAGCCCCATGACCGCCGGCGCTGTCATGCCCGTGCTCTTTGTCTTTGGGCGTTTGGCGCCGAGGAAAATCACGCCCAGCAGCAGCGTCCCGTCCACCACCAACATCTGCCACGGCTTGATGTTGATCTTGCCGCCGAAGCATCCGCAACTGGCCGCGTTATTGATCATCTCGCCGACGAGGATGAGGCAGAAACTTCCCAGCATGAAGCCGGCCATCAAACGCGCAAAGCGACCAACGAACAGCATCACGCCGATCGCGAACAATTCCAGCGCGATCAGCGTGTAGAGCAACGGGTCCATCGGCACGCCCATACTCTTGGCAAGATCCTGGAATATCGTTGGCAAGGTCGCGGGCGTACCCGACAGCAACTTGAATATCGCGCCGGTCAGCACCCAGGCGGGGACCACGATGCGACAGAGAACCATACCGATCTTGCCGCGAACTGAGCCTGTCATGTCGATGCCTCGGTTGGGGTGAAGGGGGTCACGACGAGCGACGGCGTGGGCGCTCGGGGCGAGATGATGATCGCTCGCGATCACGATCGAGTCCCAGGATCATATCCACGCCGTCGGCGGCCCGGCCTTTGGCGGCGCAGCTTCTCGGACCTCACCCGGTCACCCATCGACACCCGCCGTTACAATGGGTCGCTCTTGTGGTAGGTTGGCCCTGGCCGAGTCCCGCCGGTCGCTCGTGGGTTGGCCCTAGGGCTCGTGTTCACAGTGGTTTGCGCTACGGCTCCGGGCGGGGTCGGCCGATGATTCTCTGGCGGTCCAGACCGGTCATCGCGCCTTTGGGCGTGAGCGCACTGCGACGGAGTGTCTCGACTCAATCTCGTACGTACTTGCTTCAGACGAGGTAACGATGGCCCTTGAGGTGCGCAAGCCGATAATCCTCACCGTGTCGTGGGATGAAGCGCAGCAGCGCGCCGAGGCCGAGCTCGAGCCCGTGTTCGTCCCCATCAGCCCCTACGCCGATGACCGCGGCTGGTCGTTGATGAACCTGTTGGCCGGTGCGATGAGCGAACAAGGGCAGATTAATTTCTCGATGCAATATCCCGGTGTGGTCAAGGCGTGGCATCGACACGACAAGCAGACGGACTTCTGGATCTGCGCCATCGGCCACATCAAGGCGGGCATATGGCGCGAGTCGGACGGCGCGGCGTGGATGTGCGTGTTCGGCAATCGTGACCCCGGGGTGTTGATCATTCCGCCGCCGCTGTGGCACGGGGCCGCGACGGTCGGTCCGGACTCGGCCGGCTTGTTGTACTACGTCACGCACGCCTATGACGCGGCGCATCCCGACGAACATCGCCGGGCTTGGGATAGCGTCGAGGGATTTCCCTGGGCGACCAGACACGGGTAGTTCAGGCAAGGCGGATAAGAGGGGAAGCGGGGATGGATCGTCGAGTGATTGCGGTTCTGTTGGCTGGGACATTGCGTCCGCCGCCGCTGCGCGAAGCGCTGGGTCGGCCGATCGTATGCCTGCCGCTGGGGCGCTGCGGCACGTTGTTGGACGCGTGGCTGGGGGCGCTGGGCAGCATCGACGAGCTGGCCGAGATCAGGGTTGTCCTGAACGGGCGACCAGATGTGGAGGCGGTCAATGCCGCGATGAGCTTGGCGGTGTGGCGTCCACGCCGTGGCAAGCGCAGCGGACCCAACGTGCGGTGCGTGGCCGAGCCCAAAGCGTGGCGCGGGCCCGGGGGCATCCTTCGCGATGTGACCGACGATCTGGATGGCGATGACGCCGTGATCATGATCGAGGTCGTCCACCAGGTAGACGAGAACGAAATCGAGATCTACTCCCCCGTCGCGCCTTATCAGCACGTTCGCGCGCTGGGCGAAGACATCGTGGCGACGGAGCTGGTCCTGCCGGAAAACCACATCCTGCGCCCCGTCGACCTCGGCGCGTGCGCCGCCGCAGGTTTTACGGAGCTGCCGGTGAGAAAGAAGCCAAGGGTCGCCATCATACCCACCGGCACGGAGCTCGTCCCTATCGGAAGCGAGCCCAAGGCCGGCGAAATCATCGAGTTCAACTCGCTGATACTCGGCGGGTTGATCGAGGAGTGGGGAGGCGACCCGACGACTCTGACGCCCGTGCCGGACGACTACGATAAGCTGCGCGCCTCCCTTACCGACGCGATCAGGCGTTACGACATCGTAATTATCAACGCCGGCTCGTCGGCGGGCTCCGAGGACTATACCGCGCGGCTGGTGGAGGACCTGGGCCGGCTGGTCGTCCATGGGACGGCCATCAGGCCCGGCCATCCGGTAGTGCTCGGCGTCGTCCGCGGCAAGCCGGTGCTGGGCATCCCAGGCTACCCCGTCTCCGCCGTGCTGACGTGCGAGATTTTTGTAAGACCCCTGATCGAGAAGATGCTGGGCTCTTCGCAGCCCGCTCGAGACCGTATCGACGCGAGGATTGCGCGGAAGGTGTCGTCCCCGATGGGAGAGGACGAGTTTTTGCGGGTCAGCGTGGGACGTGTCGGAGATACGATGGTGGCGACCCCTATCCAGCGCGGAGCGGGAGTAATCATGTCGCTGGTGAGGGCCGACGGTCTGGTGAAAATTCCGCGTTTCTCCGAAGGGCTTGACGCTGGCACCACGGTCGAGGTAGAGCTGCTGCGCTCACTGGAGGCGATCGAGGGGACGATCGTGGTGACGGGGAGCCACGACCTCACGCTGGACCTGATGGCGAGTCGTCTGCGCCGAGACCACCCGCAGCTTACGCTGTCATCGTTCAATGTTGGTAGCCTGGGCGGACTGGCGGCGGTAAATCGAGGCGAGGCCCACATGGCAGGGTCTCACCTGCTGGACGAGGAGACCGGCGAGTACAACGTCTCTTTCGTTCGACGCTACGTCAGGGGGCGTGACGTCGTCGTGGTGAACCTGGTGCGACGGGTACAGGGGCTGATCGTGCCCAAAGACAACCCCAAGGGAATCTCGTCGCTGGAAGACCTGAGTAGCGGCGACTTAGCGTTCATCAACCGGCAGCGAGGCTCCGGTACGCGCATGCTTCTGGACTACAGGCTGCGCCAGCTGGAGATCTCGCCGTCCCAGATATCGGGGTACGATAGGGAAGAGTACACACACCTGGCAGTCGCGGCC
>JADFGE010000286.1:0-3267 GCA_022567855.1 Planctomycetota bacterium
GACGAGGAGGGCGAGGTGGCCGCGGCAACTACCTCCCAGACCAGCCCCACGTCGGGCGAGACCGTCTCCTAGAGCCGGCCCGACCGATCGCACCACAATGCCACAATGGCAAGACCGCACAAAACCGACCCCCGATTGGCCGGATTTCGTGCAATTCCTGCCCGCCCACCCGGAATAAGCTCCTGGTGGAGGGTCTACCATGAATGTTGCCATGCCGGTCGCTCAACCCAATCAAGTCTACAGCCAATCGTTCACGCAACGGCTGCGCGACGAGGGTCTGACCGAACATGATCGCAAGTACGCTCTGGCGATCCATCTGACAGCCTTGCTGGGTGTCGTCATTCACCTCGCGCTGCTCGTGCCACTGGTGTTGTGGCTTGTTCGCAAGCAGGAATCGACCTTCATCGATGATCACGGCCGGGAGATGATGAATGTCTTCTTGACCGCCTTAGTCCTCGTGCCGGTCTGTGTGATAACCATCATCGGCATCCCCGTTGCCATTGCCTGGATCGTCACCACCTTCATCGGGTTCATCCGCGGCGCGATGGCCGCCAACCGTGGCGAGTATTTCCGTTACCCGATGACGATTCGATTCCTGAAGTAGCCGGCAGCCTTCCCGCGGGCGTCTCGTCGCACCCCAACCTGTATTCGTAGCCTCTGCGATCCCCCGCCGGAACCTCCGGGGGGCGATAGCGGTACACTTTGTGCGATGCCGCTGCTGATCGCCCGACAACTTGTGAAGTCCTACTCCGGCCGCCGCGTCGTGGACGAGTTCACCCTCAGCGTCGACCAAGGGGAGATCGTCGGCCTGCTGGGACGAAACGGGGCCGGCAAGACCACCACCTTCCGCATGGTCATCGGCATGATCACGCCCGAGGCCGGGCAAGTCACTTTTCAGGATCGCGACGTCACGACCGATCCGATGTACAAGCACGCCCTGGCTGGGATGGGGTATCTGAGCCAGGAGCCCAGCGTCTTCCAACGCATGACCGTCGAGCAGAACCTGCTCGCGATCCTGGAGACGCAGCGACTGACCCGGGTCGCACGTCGGCGACGCGCCCAAGAGCTCCTGGCCAAGTTCTCCCTCGAACCCATCGCCAAGCAACGGGCCGACACCTGCTCCGGCGGGGAGCGCCGCCGCCTCGAGATCGCTCGGGCGTTGATCACTCGTCCCAAGCTCATGTTGTTGGACGAGCCCTTCGCCGCCGTCGACCCCCACACCGTCGAGGACCTTCAGCAGGAGGTGCGCACACTCGCCCGTGACGGCATCGCCATGCTCGTCACCGACCACAACGTGCAGCAGACGCTGCGCATTTGTGATCGGGCCTACATCATCCACGAAGGCAAGAACCTGCGCGAAGGCACGCCGCGCGAGATCATCAACGATGACCTGGTGCGAAAGACGTATCTCGCCTCGACGTTCAAAGGCGACGAGTTCGACGAACAACACCCGCCGCCGCAAGTAACCCGCTCAACCGCCCAGTGAATCTGGGCTGATGTGGCCACCCCCCGCCGACGCCCACGGATAGCAATCCGTGGGTTTCATCCCCCACCCTCACCTCTCAAACCCATCGCTCATTCCTCAAGCCCCAAGCCTCAAGCCTCAAGCCTTCTTCACGGACACGGCCCCCAGTTGGCGAGCAGAACAAGGAGATCGGACGAACCGACGTTGCCGTTGCCATCGAAGTCCTATGGACAGGGCAGAATCTCCTCGCTTCGCTTCGTTCACATCGAACCGAGAATCCGGCGCCGTTGGCGGTACAGCCAAAAGAAAACCGGCCACCTCTCGATGGCCGGTGATTCATTCACATGTTTGAGTCTGTGCTTACCAGCTTTGACGCTGTCCGCCTCCACCGCCGCGATCGGTTCGGGGCTTAGCCTCGTTGACCTTGATCTGGCGCGAGCCGAACTCTTTTCCGTCCAACGCGCCGATGGCCTCACGGCCAGCATTATCGTCAGCGATTTCGACGAACCCAAATCCGCGCGGCCGACCGGTTTCACGATCAGTGATGAGATTCACTTCGCTCACTTCGCCGAATTGGCCAAACAGTTCGCGAATCTCATTCTCAGTTGATTCAAACGAGAGATTACCAACGTAGAGCTTCATTCCTGCTACTTCCATGTCCCGAGTCTCTAGCACCGAACGGGATCCTCGGGGTTGATCTACGCCGGATTCGCCCAGCCACGAATCGAGTGACACTCGTCGGCTGGTGCGTACAAGTTATGGAGCGCATGGTATTCAAGTGCCTCGCTGATGACAAACCCAGGGCGCCGGAAACGGCTGCTCGGCTTGGCTGCGAAGGATGGCCGGGAGTCCTCACCGGTGGCGAGACGGACTTTGCCTGCCTGTAGGAGCGGGACCCCTCTCGACGAGATCGAACGGATTCGCGGGTCGCTCAGCGAGCCGGAGGTATCACCTATGGACCGGCTTCCCATCGATCATACCTGCGGTCTATCGAGACCATGGCGCCCGTTTGCAAGCTGATGGGCGTGCCGATTCCATCGGGATTCCTAAACCCCTCAAGCTTCACCTCAAGCCTCAATCCTCAAGCCTTCTTCCTCACGGACACGGCCCCCAGTTGGCGAGGAGGGCGAGGAGGTCGGAGACGACGATGTTGCTGTTGCCGTCGAGCAAAGCAAAAACCCCCGGCCGGTGAAGGCCGGGGGTGTGATGGTTGTGACAACTCGGCGAGGGTCGCTTATTCGCCGCCGGGAGTATCCGCACCGTATGTCAGCATGACGTTGACGATAACGAAGTCGTTGGCCGGGATCGAGACCGGGACCTCCAAGCCGATGGAGGCATCGCCACCAGGATTTCCGCCACTGTCTCCATCCGTGTCGTAACCGACGCTGGGGATAAAGTTCTTCCAGCAGTCCGGCGTACCAAGGTTCAGGCAGTGTATGCCAGTAGTGCCGGCGCTAAACTCCGTGCAGCCACCCAAGCAAAAGTCATCGTCCGGGCACGGCAGGCCGTTATTATCGCCACCCACACAGACATCGTCCACGCAACCGTCACCCTGGGGATTAAGGGTTTGCTTCGTGCCGTAGTAGACAGTGCCCGTAGGTGAGCTGAGCGTGATGGTCCACTCAGGGTGGTCCAGCTCGCCCTGATAGACGAAGCGGTCGAGCCCGGGGGCCCCGTTGGTCCCGGTGCCGACGTTGTCGTTGCCGAAGCCGCCCGGACCCATGAACGAGTCGATATCCAGGCGGCGATTCAGGATGAAGTCCACCGGCGTACCGGCGTTGTTGGTGATCGCGAAGTCGAAC
>JADFGE010000286.1:3277-4364 GCA_022567855.1 Planctomycetota bacterium
ACATCGCCCAACGCCACACCGATGGTGGAGCTGGTGTCGCTACTTAGATCCGTACAGACGAAACCACCATTCCCGTCGCCCAGACACACCCGATTCTTCTCCCCGAAGTTGGCGAACACCACGTCGAGGTCACCGTCCCCATCCACATCACCCAACACCACACCACGGGTGTTGTTGGTGTCGGTGCTCACGGACAGCGTCGTGATGCCACGTGTCATCGAGTTGTTGTTGGTGCAAAGATCATCAAGTTCGGGGTTGGTAGTGAGGGATTCACCCTCACCGTCAGCCTGGCGGTAGACGGAGAAGTGCTGCGCGAAGTCCGGTGTTTGCAAACCTTCGTCCTTGCCGACCGGATTGAAGAATGCCCCGAGGGCGCCGCCGAAGCCGGGGAGGGCCCAGGAGCCGAAGTCATCCGTGCCGATGCGCAGGTAGCCGTCGGCCGTCTCGTCCGGGCCGGTGGCCAAATCGCTCGGTTGGCCGGGCTCGGGCGCACAGTTGAGAACGGTAGTGGCCTGCACGGCGCAGGCTGTGGTCCATTCAAAGAGGCAACACTCGGGCATCGTTTCGCAAACCGTGCAGCAGCAGATCGGATCATCGCAGCCGGGCGAGCCGTTGCCGAACGCGCAGGGACCGGTGTCGGGCTGGCCGCAGGGAGCGCCCCCTGGGTTACCGGGGGTGGTGAACTGGCACAGCGGCTGGCAGTCGGCGGCAAGGCAGTCCACGCCGTCGCCGGCGTAGGTGGTGGCGGCGGCGATGCATTCGAATGGATGTGAAGCATCGGTGCATGAGCCGTCGAAGAGGCAGCAGCCACCGACAAACTGGGAGCAGTCAAAGTCATCGGGAGCCTGACCCGTGAACGACAAAGCCACATCGTAGTTCTGGCCGAAAGCCGGATGCAGATCGGTCCAATCGCCGGGGTTGCCCGTGCCGACCAGGTTGGCAAACGCCTGATTCGGCTCCGACAATACCGTACAGTTACCATCCTTATCGGGGATACAGACGCGGGCCACCTGGTGGGACGGGAAATTCGTTCCGTCGAAGCCACCCAAGCAATCACCATCGCCCAGGCACGGTTGGCCGTCATTGA
>JADFGE010000287.1:0-2805 GCA_022567855.1 Planctomycetota bacterium
CCGTGAAGCGCCGGCGATCAACAACGACAACTCGTCAATCGGCAGCGGCGAGTCGTGCGCTAAGGGCGACTACAGCTGCCCGGACGACCGCGACTACGAAGGCGTGGTCCGCGGCTGGAGCGTCGCGCTTGCCGGCAACAGCGCTGTGCGTGCGGCCGATCTGCACGCGATGCTGGCGAACTGGGATCCTTGGCGACGCCAAGGCGAAATGGGCTGGGTCGGATTCGAACCGACGTCTAACCGATTATGAGTCGGTTGCTCTAGACCGCTGAGCTACCAGCCCACAGGAGCCGCGTTGATTGTAAGGCAGACGGTCCGCGGTCGCGGCGGCCAGCCGGGTCCGCGTTGAATGAGTTGGCTCGTCGAGGCCTATAGATAAGGATCGACACCGTCGCGGGGCCCATAAATGGATCGCGCCAACGGTGCAACCGGCACAGCCCGCAGGGCTTTTCAATCGCGCGAGCGCCGGGGCGCATCGCGCAGCTGCGGTTGGCCGATGGATAGGCTGGTCGGGAAAAAAATAACGGGCTGGACCAGAGACGGAGGACGTGCTGCTGGTCCAACCCGTGTTGGGTATTCGCAGACGTTCGGAATGTCTGCCAACGGTGGCCGCGAACCACGAAGACCCGGAACGGCGATTGACCCGCCATCTGGGCCTAACCCACCGCCTTATCGGGCATGGGCTGGGCCCCGATAAGTACGATTCACAGAAACACGCAGATCGCGCCTATGCAATCTTGAAACGACCCCCAGGCCTATTCAGCCTGAGGGCCCAGGGGGGTGCATGAAGGCGGGGTAGCGCCTTTCAGCGCTCGGTCCCCACGAAACTGGCGCGCTGCGAGCGTCATCGTTGTCTCGATCGGTAGACGGCCGGGAGAAGCGTCGCGTTCCTACCTGGCCTGCCGTAACGGGCAACGTAAGCAGATGAAGCATGACCCTTGCCAAAGCGCAATGAAAGCGTGGAATTGCCATCGAACAACCAAAAACGCCGGCGGTCTGAGCACATCTGAAACCGCCGTCTCATGCCCCCAAAGCTGGTTCTTGCCGCCTCTTGCCAGCCACCACAGCGCTCGCAAGTAGTCGTAATAAAAGAACAGACGCGCGACTGGTCGTACAGCCGGATCGCCCACGTTGGGGAAACGTCCCCACTTGGATTGGGGAGGCGTCCCCAACGGCCCCAACGCCCCGTTCGTGGGAAGGGCCGCTCGCCGGCGATAAGATAATCGCCCCGCTTCCACACTCGTCGCGGGAGCAAACCCGTATGGCCGAAACATCCTCACATGTCAGCGCGATCGACCGATTGGAACGTCCCGCGCTCAGGGCGCTCCTCGAAGCCAGCCGCGCTGTGAACGATGCACTGGAACCCGCCGAGGTCTGCCGATTGGTGGCCCAACACGCCGCCAATGTGCTGGGCGCTCAAGGGGCGAGCGTCTTGCTGCACGACCCCCAGCGCAACGAGCTTGTCTTTCAGACGATGGTTGATCCAACCGCGTCCAACTCGCTTGAGGGACATCGATTCCCGGCAGATCGGGGTATAGCCGGACAAGTTGTACGAACCAAGCGGGCGGTGCGGCTCGATGAAGCTCGAGCCAACCAGAACTTCTACCAAGGCATCGACCTTGAAACCAAGACGCGCACGCACAGCCTTATGGCTGCGCCGCTGATCCACAAAGACACTGTGCTCGGCGTGATCGAAGTCGTCAACAAGCTTGATGGTGGTGCGTTTGAGGAAAGCGATCTCGCGTTATTGCAGGTGTTCGCCAATCTCGTTGTCAGCGCAGCGCGAAACGCCACGTCATTTGATCAGCTCAACAAGACGAATCGCGCGCTGCGTGAGGACCTGCCCACGGAGAACTTCATCGGCAAGTCCGCAGCCTTCAACGAGGCCCTGGCCCTGTGCCGAAAGGTGGCCCCGCAGGCGACGACGGTCCTGCTCACGGGCGAGACCGGGACGGGCAAGGAGATGGCCGCCCGCGCAATCCACGGGCTGTCGCCGCGCTGCGATCAGCCGTTCGTGGCTGTCAATTGTGCGGCGCTGCCTGAATCACTTGTTGAAAGCGAATTGTTCGGCCACGAACAGGGCGCATTCACCGGCGCGACCGCTCAGCGACAGGGCAAGTTCGAGTTGGCCAACCACGGCACATTACTGCTGGACGAGATCGGCGATCTCGAGCTGAACATGCAGGCGAAGCTGCTGCGCGTGCTCGAGGCGCATGAGTTCACGCGCGTCGGCGGCAGCGAGCCCGTCCTTTGTGATGTGCGCGTCATCGCCGCCACCAACCGCGACCTCAAAGCCGACTCGGAATCCGGGCGGTTCCGAATCGACCTCTACTATCGGCTGAATGTGTTTCCGATCAGGTTGCCGGCGCTGCGCGAACGGCTGGATGATCTGCCATTGCTCATCGAGCATCTGATGGCTCAGGTCGTTCCGTCGATGGGGATCACTGCGCCCAATATCAATGACGAAGCGATGGCGTGTCTGCGCCGCTACCGTTGGCCGGGCAATGTACGCGAGTTGAGGAATGTGATTGAGCGCGCGTTGTTGCTGGCGGACGGTCAGATTCACCCAAAGCATCTTCCATCTGAGATTGCCCAGGCAACCGGTGAGGCTGAAGTATCCGGCGACGAACAACCCGCGCCGTCCGCATTGGCGGAGCAGGAACGCAACTTGGTTCTTGACGCGCTTCAGCAGAACAACTGGAACCAGTCCGCCGCAGCTCGACAACTCGGCATCACCCGCGACATCCTGCGCTACCGCGTGAAGCGCTACGGTCTCGTGCGCTCCGGCGCGAAGTGAGGTTCGAA
>JADFGE010000287.1:2815-4351 GCA_022567855.1 Planctomycetota bacterium
CGTCGAGATCGCGGACAATGTTCGCGGGGCGATCGACATGCTCTCCGTGCTGGATCGATCCGGCGAAGACGCACAGACGAGGCTTGGTGATTTTGTCGCGCGGTCCCAGCGGTGGACGGTGCTGGCCATGGCCGGCTGCGCCGCCGCCTCTGTCCTCGCCGTCATCGTCGCCGCCATGGCCCTCATCCAGCGCACGGGGGGGTAGAAGATCTCAACACAGAGGCACAGAGAACACAGAGTAGGGAATAGCTTTTATCGAAGCCGCGGGTGAATACCCGCGGGCGATCTGACGGATACAGTTCCATCATGAAGCGCCGCCTTACCAAGCTCGTTGCGTTCCTCCTCCTCGGCGCGATTGTGGCATTTCCGTTGGGAACTGCGCTTGACGCCATGTTTCCGTTTCCCGGTCCCACAAGGTACAAGACCCACTACACGGACTCCATCGGCTTATGGCTCATCGGTGAGGGCGCCAACCAGCATATCTCAGACGAACCTGATGATGATCACACTGGGTACCTATCTTTCGCGAATCGAAGCGTACCCGTGGATATGAGTCCTATCTTTCCAACAAAAATGCAGGATACTCGTTATCTTACCGTTGCGCTGGTTCACCCCAGCGAGCAGGTTTTCGAGGGGAAGCGGGCAGATCCGTGGCGCCCACTGCTCGCCGAGTATTTCAGCGCCAATGGGTATGAATCGAAATTCGTCGAAGGTGTGATGCTGCCGGACGTGCGTCGGGTCCGGACGATTTGGATTGCGGTGTGGGGCAACGGATTCATCGCCGTAGCTGTTCTGTATGGAATATGGCCAGGATCACACCGGCTCGTTGTATGGCGCATCAGGCTCAATCGAGAGCGTAAAGGGTGCTGTCCAATGTGCGCGTACGACCTGCGCGGAACTTCCGGCGGCGACTTCTCCGCCGGCTGCCCCGAATGCGGCTGGCGACGAGAACCTGAGGTGTAGAATACTCGCGTGAAGCGCAGCCTGTACAAACTCGTCGTGTTCCCGGCGCTGGTATCGAAGAACGGGAGTCGGGAGGTTGCCATGAGGCGATGGACATACTTTAGCCTACTGCTCCTCGGCCTTGCGCTCAGTGCGTGCGAAGACAATACAGTGCCGCCGGGCGTTTCGCTAAACGATGCGATCGTTACGCGCGACGGTGGTGCCGTGAAGGCCCACGTGGATGCCGGAACCGATGTCAATGCAGCAGATGCCAACGGAATCACGCCCCTGATCGCCGCGGCCACGTCGGGCCAACGTGATGTGGTGCAATTGTTGCTGTCGGCCGGTGCGGATATCAACGCGCGCGGGCCCGAGGATCGCACTGCGCTGATCTATGCGATGCAGGCCGAGCAACCCGAGATGGCGCTTTTTCTAGTTGAACAAAAAGGAATCGATCTGGAAGCGCGTGAATCACACGGCAGTACGCCACTGGTCGAGGCCATTGCCTTCCACCAGATGAAGGTTGTGGAAGCCCTGCTTGAGAGAGGCACGGACATCAATGCACCGGGGCCGGTTGGTCGAACGGCTCTCCAT
>JADFGE010000288.1 GCA_022567855.1 Planctomycetota bacterium
ACTGCGGTGAATCCGCTCAAGACCGGCCATCACAGGCTGCACCCCATCTACGTTGACACCCGCGAGAGACCACCGCGGACTCGCCCCCATGTTCCGTTCCGATGCCCTTGCCAGCCTCGAGCGCAAGCAGGCGTCGATGGTCCGAAAACGGTTCTCCGGCGTCTCCTCCGGGCCGGCTTCCCACGCGGAAACTGGCCGGCCGCCTAGACAACAAGTCTACTCACACAAACCGTGTACGCAAGAGAGTTTACACGCATATCTATAGGGAGATTCCCGGCCTTATTGGACCTTGGTCGAGTTCCGGGGGCCGCGGCAGGAGCGCTGGCGTCGCATAGAGGCAAGTTTCGGACCAGGGCCTGCCTTTCCCTCCGCCTTTTTCCTCGCATCTGGGGTGGGCCCTGATAGACTGAGGACTACCCACAAGGGTTCGGAGTTGGCAACGCCGTCTTTGACCGTTGACCGTCATCCGACATGCGAATCTGCGGGGTTTGACGCGGGCTGGCCGTCTGCTGCGAGTGTGTTGGCGCCTACGACGACGCCGGGATGATCAGACGGCAGGAGAAACAGGATGAGAAAGTTACGAGCAGGAATGCCCTCGGCGATCATGGCGCTGGCTATCGTGCCCGTCGGGAAGGTCTACGCGCAGGACTGGCCGGATATCTTCAATCCGCTGGAGCTGGTAGCCCTGAATCTGGAAATGGACCCCGGTGACTGGAACACAATTCAGAACGATGACACGCTCTCAATCGAAGTGCCGGCAATGTTCTGGATGGACGGCGAGAAGCCGATCCTGGTCGCCGTTCGCCGAAAGTCCTCCGATCCCCTGGGCGGTGGTCCGTTCATCAAAGTCAGCCTGAAGATCGATATCAACGAGCTCGTGCCCGGCCAATTGTGGCACGGCCTCAGGAAACTCAGCTTGGAAAACGGGGACGACCAGGACGTCGCCAGCGAAGGCATCTGCTGGGAGGTCCATCGACTGGCCACCGGCTCCGAGGGGTATGGCTATGACTCGGCCCGCGCTTCGTGGATCACCTTAGTTATCAATGACGTTCACACCGGCATCTACCTCAGCGTCGAACAGCGCGACAAGCGCTTCCTACAGAACCGCGGCCTCTATATCGGAGGCCAAACCTGGCTGTACAAAATGGATGGCGGCGGCCAGTTCGAACTCAAAGTAGGCGGTCCCGAGGATAGTCCCACCGTCGAGGCATTGTGTTACGCGCCCTTTAGGCCCAATCCTGATTGCGCCACGCCGGGCGAAAAGGATTTGCCGGGCGAACTGGCCAAGCTCATCAATATGCAGGGGATGTTGTCGTTGGGGGCGGCCGACGCTTTCATCTCCAACCCCGATGCGCTCTTCACCCACCGGAAAAACTGTTTCTTCGCCGACTTCACCAACGGCACGAGGATGTACTTCCCCTGGGACCTCGACGCCGCCCTGGGCAATGCCTCCCCCGATATCTATGGCGACGACACGACGTATGAAATTATTCTTCTGGGCAATCCGACGATCCGCGCCCAGTACTCCCAGATTATGAACGATCTGCTTTGCGGTCCCCTTTCCGCGTCGAGCCTCGTCGCGTTTGTTAACGCCATTGAGCCCGTGCTCACCGAAGCGCTGGAAAATGACCCCAACAACCAGATCAACGGGTCGGTTGCCGACCACTTCGACTCGCTCCGCAACTATTTATCCAACAGAGTCGCCAATGTTACCGCTCAGATCGAAGACTTCGAGCCCTGCGATGTGCCGCCCTGCCCGTGGGATATCGACGGCAACAACGACGTTGGCGTGAAGGATTTGCTCTTCTTGCTGGGCGCCTGGGGGCCGTGCCCGAAGAAGGGAGATTGTCCCGCTGACTTCGACAACAACGGCGACGTTGACGTTCCGGATCTGCTTGACTTGCTGGGCAACTGGGGGCCGTGTCCGTAGAGAAGCATGCCAGTGATCAGGTGGAAAGTGTTGTCGTTTCGATCTTCGCCTGCGCCATAGTTCCGCCAGCGCGAGTGAACTTCGACGTTTCTCTCTACCCCAACATGCGACCGTTTTGAGCTGAGAGGCCGTACGTATAGCCCCAGGGTGAGCGTTGCAGGTTTTTTAGGCGGTTCTTTGAATTGATGAAGTGAACGCGACCCGAATCGCGACTGTACATATAGGTAATGCCCAAGGACCCGGTTTTCCTCGCTCAGCGGGCCGTCGCGGGTGATCGTGAGGCCCTGGAGGTTGTGTGGCGTCAGCACCGCCAGTGGCTGGCGGCGATGGTCATGGCGCATATGCCGGCCGAGGCGGAGCTTGAGGATATCTTGCAGGAGATCGCGGTGGCTGTGGTTCGAACGATTGGCAGTTTGAAGAATCCGCAAGCGATTAGACCCTGGCTTCGCAGTGTGGCGATCAACACGGTGCGGACAGCTGGGCGACGCGCGACGACTGAACGAAGGAACCGGCCGCAGAGCGTTGGTGACGATCTTCTAGATCAATCAACGTTCATGAGCAGCGAGAGGACCAGCCAAGATGCCGAGCGCAGCAAAGAGCAGGTTCGTGAAGCGCTCGCGCTGACGCGAGGCTTACCCGAGCATTACCGCGAAGTGATTCTGCTGCGTGCGGTGCGCGGATTGAGTCAAGGGCACATCGCTGAAGTACTTGGTATTTCGATCAAGACGGTGGAGACACGTCTGCGCCGCGCCCGGCTGATGCTCACTGAGCAAATGGTCCACCGAGAAGGTGACGATTTGAGGTCCGACTCGTGGCGGGCGCCTCACGGCGAGACATGGAAACGAGGTGAATCGTGAGTGTTGACCAACATGAGCAGATGATTGAGCGGATCCTGAATCGCCAAATCGAAGCGCGCGATCTGGATGAGCTTGCGCAGCTTTCGCAGAGTCAGCCGGTAGCGCTGGTGCGCATCGCGGCGGCGCTTCGCGCAGCAGCTCAAGTTGAATCCGGCGTCGAGGCGGCCCAAGCGCTGGCTGAGACGATCGAACTTCCCGCGACGGGCGATCGGGAATTGAATCGACCATCCCTCATAGCGCGCGGTGCCGGTTCGTGGTCAGGTTGGGCGACTGCGGCGATGGTCGCTGCGGCATGGATGCTCGCGGCGATGCTCAACCTCCTCGGCAAGTCCAAGCTGAACCCCATCCCGTTTATCATGATGCTGGTCTTCACGACGAACATCGGATCCAGCGCCACCGTCGTCGGCAATCCGGTGGGGGTGATCATCGCCCTCCGCAGCGGGTTGACCTTTATGGACTTCATCCGGTGGGCGACCCCCATTTCGATCGCGGGGCTGGCCCTGGCCATTCCGATCTGTCTCGCGGTGTTTTCGAAGGAGATCACAGCGCTCAAAAGCGTCCTCGAGGGGAAGCATGGCGAACAGCAACTGGCCCGCATGAAGGCGTCGGAGCACACCACCAAGAAAAACATCCGCCTCGCCGGCTGGCTCTTCGGGCTGGTGATCCTCGGGCTGATCTCGCACCACTTTCTGGAAGGGCTGCTGCACCTACCCAAGAACACAATGCTGCTGGGGGTCGCCCTCTTCGGCGCCGGGATCGCACTCGCCATCAGCGGGAAGGGGGCGCGCGAACTGGTGGAGAAGCGGGTGGACTGGTGGACGCTGACCTTCTTCCTCATGCTGTTCGCCTCGGTCGGGACGCTCAAGCAGACCGGGGTGACGACCGTCATCGCCCAACGGATCATCGAGATGTCCCAGGGCAACGTCCCGTTCATGGTCAGCCTCTTTATGTGGAGCTCGGGGGCGCTCACCGCGGTGATGGACAACGTACTGGCTGTCGCGACCTATGTGCCGATCATTAATGATGTGGGCGCCGCCGGTATCGAGACGTTTCCCTTGTGGTGGGCGACGTTGTTTGGGTGCACCTTCCTGGGCAACCTGACCCTGATCGGCTCCGGAGCTGTGAACACCAAGTGCCGGAGTTGGTTGAGGGACTGGATGCGTTGGGCACGTGCCGAACGGCGGGCCACCAGCAGCACCCGCATCTGCTCAACCGGCCCGTTACGGGACTTCGGTGTCACCGCAGCGGCACCCGACAACACAGCTCGAGCCGCGGCGACCGCATCCGTCGCATCGGACTTGCCGACCTTGCGGCGAACCTGACGGTTGGGTCGATCCACCTCCACAACCTCAATGCCAGTTTCGGTGAGGAACCTCGAGAGGCCCACTCCCCACGAACCGGTGCCCTCCACCCCAACCTGGGCTACCGCACCGAATCCCGCCAGCCATCCCAACAGACCCTCGTAGCCGGCCGCGTCGGCAGGGAAAGCTTCCACCCCCAACAGGCCCCCGTTGGAATCGATCACTGCCGCCACATGCGTATCGGCATGG
>JADFGE010000289.1 GCA_022567855.1 Planctomycetota bacterium
TATTTGCACCCGCTCCGCGCACCCGACGGGACCATCGTTACGCGCGGCTATCCGATGGAGAATATTCCGGGCGAAAGACACGACCACCCGCATCACCGCGGACTTGGGTTTACCCATGGAGATGTCCACGGCTACGATTTCTGGGGGAACGAATTCACGCAGAAGCCGCGATCCCCCAAAGGGATCGTTGGCATGACCCATATCCGGCACGAAGCCGGGAAGACCGCGGGAACGATTTCGGGCACATTCGAGTGGTCGAAGCCCGGCGGCGAGGTCTTGCTGACCGAAGAGCGCGAGATGGTTTTCCACGCCGGATCCGGCAATCGGCTCGTCGGGTTTGACGAAGGTCGCCACGAGCAGTTCAGGCTGTTGGCCCGGCTTGGCCAGCGCCTCCGCTTTCGTGGCAATCCGCGTGATCATTTCGAAACCGGCGTTCACCGCCTGGTACATCAACGTACCTTGCGAATCGTACTTTTCCGTCGCCACCACAGGCAGCAGCTCAGTGGTCGTCTCCCATACGGTAACCGCGACCGTCTGACCGTCTCGCTGCATGAACTGGTCGTCCACGAATCGATGCGTTACCGCAATCGGCGTCAGGCCGCTTTGGGGATCGATGATCCGGTAAGTCATCTCCTGCGCCCCAGCCTGCTGCTGGTCGAGCCAATACTTCCCCGCTGCCATCGGCGTGAGCCAGTCTCCCGCCGGAAGCGGATGCTCGGTCACCGTTTCGCGTCCCGCCTGCTCCGTCGTCTGCACCACGTGATCGCCGACGAACTCCCACTCGGTCTGGAGCGCCTGACGACCCATCTTCTGAACGAACTTCACGCTGACCGGTTCGCCTTCATGTGACTCCACGAAGCTCGTATCAAGATCGATGGCTGCGGTCGCCGGCCCCCGGCCAATGCGTAACCGCACCTGCGTGTCGCTGCGATATCGCTGGCCGTCGGAGTACACCGAGGTGGTCATCCATCCCGCCTTGTGTCCGGCCAGCTCGACGATGTACCAATCCTCTTGGACAAGCTGCCAGTCATCCGCTCGCGCCAGACTCGACACAAGCCCGACAACAGCGGCGACCAGAAGTACGAGAACGAGTCGTTGGTGCTTCAGCATAAGTAGGTCGCTCCGAACTAAAGTGGTCGTCAATAATAGGTCCGACCTTCGATCAAGCTGCCGACAAGCTCGCGTCTCGGATCGAAATATGGTCAGTGCGGCCGCAGAAGCGGAAACAGAATCACGTCACGGATGCTGCTGCAATTGGTCATCAGCATGATCATGCGATCGACCCCCAGCCCCAACCCCCCGGCTGGCGGCATCCCCACCCGCAGGGCGTTGAGGAAATCCTCGTCCAACGACCGAAACGTCTGCACCTCTTCATCAGCGCCGCCAAGCTGCTCGGTGAACTTGGCCCGCTGAACGTCCGGATCGTTCAGTTCGGTATAGGCGGTGCCGAGTTCGGTGCCCGCGGCCAGCAACTCCCATCGTTCGCACAGCTCCGGCCGGTCCTGCTGCGGCCGAGTCAGCGGCGACACCGCGCTGGGGTAATCCGTGACGAACGTCGGCCGGCTCGGGTCCAACGTCGGCTCACAGAAATGCTCGTACACTTCGTTGACCAGCAGCCAATCGTCGAGCTTGTCCGCGTCCTTTATGGTCAACTCGCCGGCCTTGGCCCGCACCTTCGCAAAATCCGTCATCTGGAACCCAAGTGTGCGCGAAAACAGCTCGTCGTACCGCACGCGATCAAACGGGCGTGAGTAGTCGATCTCCAACTCGCCGTATGGGACGATCGGTCGATCAGCCTCGGAGACGGACAGCGCCAGCTCGTGCAGCAGCGCCTCGGTCAGGTCGAGCATCGACCAACAATCGCCGAACGCCTCGTAGGCTTCCAGCGTCGTGAATTCGGGGTTGTGCGTTCGATCTATACCTTCGTTACGGAAACAGCGATTGATTTCGTACACGCGCGGCAGACCACCCACGAGCAAACGCTTCAAGTACAGCTCCGGCGCGACGCGAAGGTACAGGTCGATGTCCAACGCATTGTGATGCGTGACGAACGGCCGGGCCGCGGCGCCGCCGGCGATCGGCTGCATCATCGGCGTCTCGACCTCCAAATACCCCCACGTCTCCATGAAACGCCGCATCCGCGCAACCAACTCCGATCGGAGCTGAAACACGCGGATCGTCTCGGGGCTCGCGTACATGTCCACGTACCGATGTCGGTAGCGCAACTCCGGGTCCGTCAGACCGTGGTACTTCTCCGGCGGCGGGGCCAGCGACTTGCAGTGCAATTCCAAGCGATCGGCCCAAACACAAACCTCGCCCTTTTGCGTCATCCCCACCGGCCCCTCGGCCACCACGATGTCCCCATAGTCGAGCTTCTTGGCCAACGTGAACATCTGACCTTCGACATCGGACTTGGAAATGCTGATCTGAAGGTCGCCGCTGTGATCGCGCAGCCGTAGAAACACGAGCTTGCCCATCGGCCGATGCTGCACGCAGCGACCGGCGACCTTCGCCCTCGGCCGGCGATCAACGATCTTCGCCGACGGATCGTCCTTCGCGGCCGACTTCGACTCGTTGAAAGCCTCGTGCGCAGCCTCATCGAGCATGGCTCGCGCTTCCGCCAGGGCAACCAATCCGTCCACGCGGCGTCCGTAGGGCTCGAACCCGAACTCCTCGCGCCACCGCCGCAGCTTCTCGCGCCGGGCATGCTCGAGCCTATCCACGTCGATCTCATCAGCGCGGCCTTGCGTACTCTCGACAGCGTCAGTCATAGGATGACGATGGTAGCTTTGTGAGTAGGACAGTGCCCAACGCGGTGCAGTGGACCTCCGGGCGACCGCAGACAACGGCCATCGTCGGCCAGAACGTACGATGAACCCCCGAGGCGCGACGTGGCCGGTACACCCATACGCTCATCTTCGACGATCAAGCGAATCGGCATCTTGACCGGCGGGGGCGACTGTCCCGGACTGAATGCTGTCATCCGCGCCCTCACCAAGACCGCCATCTATAAGCACGGCCTTCTCGTATTTGGGATCGAAGACGGCTTCCAGGGCCTCGTCGAGAATCGCGTGTGCGATCTGACCAGCCTGCACGTCTCGGGAATACTCACCCGCGGCGGAACCATCCTCGGCACCAACAATCGATGTGACCCCGCCCGGTATTACACCGGCGACGACGAGCACGGCAACCCGATCTTCACCGACGTCACCGACCGCTGCCTGGGGACGCTCGATTCTCACGGTCTGGACGCGCTGATCGTGATCGGCGGCGACGGCTCGATCAGTTGCGCCGCCCCGTTCGTCGAAGCCGGTTTCAACTGCATCGCCGTTCCCAAGACGATCGACAACGACGTCGTCGGCACCGACATCACCTTCGGGTTCCTCACCGCCGCCGCCACCGCCACCGACGCCTTGGACCGACTGCACTCCACCGCCATGAGCCATCACCGCGTCATGGTCTGCGAGGTCATGGGCCGAAACGCCGGCTGGATCGCCCTGCACGCCGGCGTCGCCTCCGGCTCTGATGTCATCCTCATCCCGGAGATTCCCTACGACATCGATCAGATCTGCCGGTTCGTCCAAGGACGCATGCACCGCAGTCGGGGGTTCTCTATCATCGCCTGTGCCGAAGGCGCTCGGCCGGTCGGCGGAGACCAGGTCGTCGCGCATTTCGATCCGACCAACCCGCAGGCTGTCCGTCTCGGCGGCGTCAGCCAGTGCATCGCCAGTGAGATCCAAACCCGAACCGGCATCGAGTCGCGCACGACCGTCCTCGGTTACATTCAGCGCAGCGGCACGCCCGTTGCCGATGATCGTGTGCTCGCCACGCAGTTCGGCTATCACGCGATCGAATTACTGATGAGCGGGGCCCGTGATCGGATGGTCGTGATGCGCGACGGCGGGCTAGGCGACGTGGACATCCGTTTCGCCATCGGCAAACAGCGCCTTGTGCCCGACGATGATCCGCTGGTCGCCGCCGCCCGCGCCGTCAAGACCTGCTTCGGGGATTGAGCGTTTCACGCCGGCACTGCCGGCGGCTTTGCAGGGGCCAGTCGCCGGTGGGGCGTTTGTGATGTAAAGCCGCGAGCAGCGGCTCGCGTTTGAACGGGGGCAATCGCGTTCACGGGCGCGTTTCCCGCCGGCACTGCCGGCGGCTTTACAGGGGTCGGCGTTTCACGCCGGCACTGCCGGCGGATTTGCATGAGCAGGGATTGCTGCGGTTTGGGGGTTGCTGGGGCTCAGGAACGGCCCGGGCCGACCTGGATGGCGTCCTGGACGCCGCGGGAGGGCGGTTTCGGGAGGCGAATGGCTGATCGGCG
>JADFGE010000290.1 GCA_022567855.1 Planctomycetota bacterium
GCGGATCACCGGGGTAACCGGCCGATTGTTGTCAGGCTGGGGTCGGCGACCATGTCTAGCTCAAGGGTTGCTTCGGCCTCGGCCCCGGACCTTTCGTCGCGAACACTGATCTTGAATTGGTATCGCCCAACGGAAAGCTTGTCGGGCAGCGTGATCACCTGCACGACAAAGAAGTCGTGCCGACGATTCTTGGTCACGTCAACCACCGGTCGCCACGGCTGACGCCAGACCGGAATCCCATCGCGGTCACTGAAGATCACCAGTTGCTGGGAGAGTTCGGTCACCCATTCGCTGTTGGTGTTGAGTTCGCTTTTGAACTCCTCGATCTCGACATAGACGACGGCCTGCTGGCGAGTGTGCGCAAGGAAGACATAGCGCCCAGCCTTATTCTTCTTGAACTCGTCGTAGGCCCCGAAGCCGGACACGCGCGAGCTGAGCGCAGCGTGGCTCAGGCGAAGCTGAGGCTCCTTGGCCAGCTCCTTTTTAAGCTCTGCCAAGGCGGTCACCAGGACTTCGGGATCCCCAGCCTTCAGCAACCGCTCACCGACGTCCGTGTAAAAGGCCTGCATGGCCGACAACACCTCACGTTCCCGATCAGTCAGCCCAGGGATCGCATCGACTTGCAACTGCCGATCGGGGCTGATGATCGCTTGGGCGACGATCACCAGCAGTTGCCGAAGCGGGACATCGCTGTACGTTGCATGGTGGTACGCCTCGCGCGAGAGCTCCACGAGCAATTGGCGCAAACGATCGTCCGGCAGCGGCTCGATCGCGGTCGTTTGGTTGGTTTGCGGCTGGGAAACCGGAGGCGGCGGCGAGATATCCGCGGCCGTGGCCAGTGATCCTTGTGCAGGCTCGGGCGCCGCGGTAGCTGTTTCGGGTGCAGTGCGTGAACGAGTAAGCCACTGCACGTCTCTTCCCTCAGTGGACTGGGTCGCGTCAGCGGTATCTTCGTCCGTCCGCCGTTGGGAAAGACTCATGATCTGCTGCACGTCGCGCTGGGCTTGGGCGACAAATTCGTTGACTTGCGGATCGGTTTCCGGTGGCCCCGATTCCATCGGGGTCGCGGCGACGATCGGCGTTCGTTGCGGCTGACCTGTAACGCCGCCTTGGGCTGGGGGCGCCTCACACCCGATCAAGAGGGGCAAAGTGGCGAGAGCCAACAAGACCGCGACATATTGAACGACCGTGCTCACCGCCGATGCCTCCTGCATTGGGCGACCATCCTGGTCCGGTGCGGGTAATGAATGCTGCGTCAAAGGCAACCAATGGTATCGGTTACAAGCACGGTCAGCCGTTCAAGGTTCCGGTTCGTACGGCCGAACCCCCGCTTGCTGAGCCGGTCGCTGTTGACGGCGAGCTGCAAGAGTTGCGCCAACCGCCGAGGACTGGTGCGACGAGCGGTGTCGACGATTCGGTCGCCCGTCGGCCCCCACAATCGAAGCTGTTGGGCGACGGTCCGCGGCGCCATGCCCTGGCGCAATAGTTGCGCAGCGGCGTGAAGTCGGCGAAGGAGATCGCTAATCGACCACATCACCAACTCCTCGGGCAAGCGCGAGACCTCAAACAGATCACGGAGCTTGCCAAGCGATTCGGACGGTCGGCCGGTCATGATCGCACTCTGCAACACCCAGGCGTGTTCCTCTCGGCTGCGCCCCACCAGGGCCGAGACGTCGCCGCGCGTGACGGCGTCGTCCGAGCCGATGAAGGCCGCAAGCTTCGCCAGCTCGTTGTCCAGGCGAACCAACGCGGGCCCCAATCGCTCGACCAGCAGCAGCGCGGCCGATCGCTCGATGGAACGACTGTGGCGCTGCGGGCAGTATTTGATGCACCACGTCACCGCCTGGACGTCGCTGAGCGGGTCGAGCTTGACCACGACCCCCACCTTTGCCACAAACTTATCGAGATTGCCCTTGCGCCAAGTCTCGGCCCGCAGGAGCAATGTCGCCTCCTCGACCGGCGACTTGGCGTAGCCCTCCAGTGCCCGGCGGTGCCCCTCACGGGCCAGGAACTTCTCCGCGTCGTCAACGATCACCAGTTTCTGACGCTGAATCAAGCCGTAACTGCGGAGTTCGTCAAGAACCTGGGCCAGGCTGACTGAGCCGCCGTCGAAGCTGAACTGCTCGATGTCGCCAAAGGTGTCCTGGAGGCTGGTCACAAGCCGCCGGGTCGCCTCCTGGATCAGGAAAGGCTCCTTGCCGTGCAGGATGACGATCCTCATGGCGGCGTCGAAATCGAGCGGTTTGGACGATGTGCTGGGCATGTGGGCCGCCATCATACCCCCCTAGACCAGCAAGCGAATCAGGCAGGCGCATGCACATGGTGCTCGCGGACGTTGGGTTCCCGGGGGAACGATGGCGGCCCTGGTGACGGGTCGTCGTCTTCGCCCATACGATCAGTTGTAAAGTGAAGGTGCCGCGTGCTCGTCCTGCATATTCTCCAAGGTCCGGATCGAGGGAAGAAATTCGAGCTGCCGGTCGACGAGCCGCAGCTCATCGGTCGCTCGTCAGAGTCGCTTGCGCTCACGGACGGCACCGTCAGCCGCCGCCACGCAGAACTGACGCCGGACGACGGGCGGTGGTATCTGCGTGACCTGGACTCGTCGAACGGAACGTTCATCAACGGAGAACGGATCGCCCGTGAGCCGGTGGAGCTGTCGCCCGGCGATCAAATCCGCTGCGGTTCGACGCTCGTGCTCTTTGCCATCGCCCCGGACGACGAGCGGATGACTCTGGTGCGCGTGGTCGGACCGTCGGAGATGGACGTGACGGTCGAGCAGCGCCTGGACGCCAACGAGGAGTCAATGATCCTCGCCGAGCCCGATCCGGTGAAGGCGGCCATGGATCACCTGCGGGTGATCTACGAGCTGACCGCGTTGACCGGATCCATGATTGACCCCGAGGCCCTGCTGAACCGTGTGATGGACCTGATCTTCCAGGAGTTCAAGCCCGACCGCGGGTTCATCCTGTTGAAGCGGGACGTTGACGATCCTCACAGCCGGTTCGACCCCGTGGTCGTTCGATACAAGGTGCGCCCCAAGACCACCGACGAAGGTCACATCCCGATCAGTCAGACGATCATCCAGCATACGCTCAACGAAGGCACGGGGATTCTCTCGACGAACGCGATGACGGACAAGCGTTTTCGCTCGGGCGACTCGGTGCGTGAGTACGGCATCCGCTCGGCCATTTGCGTGCCGATTCGGACGGCGCAGCGG
Organism: Planctomycetota bacterium; assembly: GCA_022567855.1. Classification (GTDB taxonomy): domain Bacteria; phylum Planctomycetota; class Phycisphaerae; order Phycisphaerales; family SM1A02; genus JADFNO01. The sequence continues at coordinate 3,218 of JADFGE010000290.1, forward strand.
ATCTTCGGGGTCATCTGCATCGATTCGTCCCTGGCCCAGTTTACGTTCACCCAGTCGCAATTGCGTCTACTCAACGCTGTCGGCCAACACGCCGGTTTGGCGCTTACGAACGCGGCGCTGGTGGACTCGAAGATGCAAACGGAGCGGCTGGCGACGATCGGACAAACCGTGGCCTGGCTGAGCCACTCGATCAAGAACATCCTTCAAGGGTTGCGAGGCGGCGCCGACGCGGTGGAAATGGCCCTGGAGCGAGGTGATTTCACGCTCGCCCGGGAGGGTTGGCCGATCCTGGCCCGCAATCTCGACCGAATCTACGGATTGACGCAAAACATGCTGGCGTACTCCAAACATCGCGAGCTGGATCTGGAGTTGACGCCGATCGGACCGCTGATGGAAGAGCTCGCCCAGTTGGTTCAGCCGCAATGCGACCGCAAGCGGGTGGGGTTGCTCCTGGATCTCGCCGAGGACATGCCGCCGATCCCGATTGACGGCAACGCGATCCACCAGGCAGTGATGAACCTACTGGGTAATGCACTGGACGCGGCGCCGGCCAAGACGGGCGTGGTGACGCTTCGGACGAGATTTCTCGCCGAGACCCACGAAGCCCAGATCGCGGTCTCCGACAACGGTCCGGGCATCTCACCGGAGCGGCACGAAGAGCTGTTCGAGGCGTTTCACTCGACCAAGGGCCAACGCGGCACCGGGCTGGGCCTCGCCGTCACGCGCAAGATTGTCGAGGAGCACGGCGGGCGAATTGAGGTTCGATCCGAGCCCAAACAGGGCGCGACGTTCATCATTACGCTGCCCAGCGATCGCGTCGTGCTCGACTCAGGCGACACGCGCCTCCCGCGTCCGCTGCCTTCGGCCGAACTCGACGACGAGCTGTGAGCGGAGCCGGTACTTCGAGTAACACCCAGATTTCCGGGCGAAACGCTGGCCTCTCGGCGTCATCTTGCCGAAACGATCTGCGAGCCTATCATGCGGCCAACCCTCAGATGAAGGGCTGCACACGATCATGGACTATCCGAACCCGCTGAAACCCGGATCGCACTGGAGCGGCGCCATTGGTGCTGACCCACAGGC
>JADFGE010000291.1 GCA_022567855.1 Planctomycetota bacterium
CAGGAACGAACCCAATCCGACCACGATCCGCGCGGATCGTTGGGCAGCCAGAATCCGTACGCACAGAAGATAGCGTGATAGGCACAGATCATCGCAACGCATGATACATACAAAGAACGCGCGGGGCGTAGCGCCGCCGCTAAACGTTGCCGTCGGCGCCAACACATCAATTCCACGTTTAGCGGGCGGCCCCCGGACGCCGTGACGACGGTACGCGTCACCTACGGTCGAACGCGCGGGGCAGGGCCCCGCCGCTAAACGTTGCGATCGGCGCCCATACATCAATTCCACGTTTAGCGGGCGGCCCCCGGACGCTCCGGACGCCGGGGCGTCACCAATCGAGCGTTCCCAACCACGCACCCGATATCTCATCGAGCGGCCAGGCACACTCCAATCCGTCAATACCCAATGTTCGCTCGCCTCGCGTCTTACCCACAACCGCAAAAGGTATCTCGGCAAGCTGCGATTCCACAGCGCGCAGATTACTCGGCGACACTTCGATCACGAAACGGCTTGGCGATTCAGCGAACAACAACGTCTGGGGACTCAAATCGGGAAATGGCGACAAGTCCAATGCCACGCCAAGACCGCCGGCAATGCACATCTCAGCAATTGCAACCAACAGCCCGCCATCACTACAATCGTGAACCGATTCCACGAGTTCTCGCTTGATCAGCGAGTGCATCGTGCCGGCGATGCGTGGCCCCAGATCAAGATCAACGCGCGGCAAGTTCTTATCCGCGCAGCCATACGCCTCCGCATAATGTGATCCAAGAAATGACTCCTGCGTCGCACCAACTACGACGACGAAGTTGCTCACACCTTTGAAGTCCATCGTCACACACTTGCGCACGTCATCCACGATCCCGATACCCGAAATCAAAAGCGTCGGCGGAATCTTGATTGTCCGGCCGTCCTCGGTCGTGAACTGATTGTTCAGCGAATCCTTGCCGGAGATAAACGGCGTACGGTACGCCTTCGCCGCGTCGTAACAACCTTCAGCGGCGCGAACAAGACCACCGAGTTCCTGCGGATCGTCACAGCTCGGCCAGCAGAAGTTGTCGAGTATGGCGATCCGACTCGGATCAGCGCCGACACACACAAGATTGCGCACACATTCATCGACAGCCGCGAGCGCCATCAGATATGGATCGTCGCGCAAGCCGGTGGCCAAGCCGTTGGCGATCGCCAACCCGCGTTTTGAATTCAACACGGGCAGAATCACTGCCGCATCGGACGGCCCATCGCCATCGGGGCCAACCAACGGGGTCACGGCGGACGCGCCCTGCACCTCGTGATCGTATTGGCGAATGATCCAGCGCTTCGACGCGATGTTGGGGTGAGCGAGAAGCGCAAGCAGCGCTTCCCGGATGGACGGGCGGTCCTCACCGGCCGCAAGCGGCGGGCTATTTAGCCCCCGGCTTGCCGGGGGAGACCATACCGCGTCGCGCGTCGTCTTCGGCAGGCCTTCGTGCAAAAACTCCATCGACAGCCGCCCCACTTCCGTCCCGTCGTAGCGCAGCACGAGTTCCCGATCGTCTGTGCCGAACGTACCCAACTCGCACATCTGGACATCGTGCAGCGCGCAGACCGCTCGGAGCTTTTCAATCCTTTCCGCGGGCACAGCCAGCACCATTCGCTCCTGCGCTTCGGAGATCCAGATTTCCGTCGGGCTGAGGCCTTCGTATTTCAACGACGCTTGTTCAAGATTCACCTCCGCGCCGAGTTGTTCGCCCATTTCACCAACGGCGCTGGAGAACCCACCCGCTCCACAATCGGTGATCGCGGTGAACAAACAACCATCTTCGTGATCGCGAGCCGCAAGCACGACATCGAGCAATTTCTTTTCCGTCATCGGGTTGCCGATCTGCACAGCATGGCTGAACTCATCGGCGTGAACATCGGTCAGCTCGGCTGAGCTGAACGTCGCCCCGTGGATGCCGTCGCGCCCGGTTCGACCACCCAGGACAATGATCGAATCGCCGGGATGCGGGTCTCCCTTCACGAGATCGCGCGGCATCACGCCGACGCAACCACAATAGACCAACGGATTGCCGACGTAGTCGTCATCGAACCACACCGCGCCATTGAGGGTGGGGATACCCATGCGGTTGCCGTAGTCGCGCACGCCCGCAACGATCTCCATCAGGATTCGTCGCGGATGCAAACACCCCGCAGGTAGATCGTGTTGCGCCGACGAAAGCCCACGCCGTGCACGGCGTGGGCTTTGGCGCCAATGATCAGGATGCGCGACGCAAAAGATATCCGTGGCGGCAATCGGTTTCGCCGCCAATCCCGTGCCGATCACATCACGAATACACCCCCCGATGCCCGTTGCTGCCCCGCCATAGGGTTCGATCGCTGACGGGTGGTTATGTGTTTCGACCTTGAAGCAAACAGCATGTTCGTCATCGAACGCGATAATGCCCGCATTATCCACGAAGACCGACAAACACCAGTCGAGGCCGTCTGCGATCAGCTCGTTCGTCGCCGCCACGATCGTCGACTTCAGCAGATTGTGAATCGTGACTGACCCATCAGGGTTCACTTCATGCCCCGGACGCCCACGCATAGCAATGCGTGGGTTTGGGTCGCTGTCATCGGTCTCGTCTCGATATCGAATCGTCGCCTTGAGCGTTTTGTGTACGCAATGCTCTGACCAGGTTTGCGCCAACGTCTCCAGTTCAATATCGCGCGGCGCGCGCCCCAATCGGCGATAGTGGGCCTGGATCGCTTTCAGTTCTTCGAGGCTCAAGAAAAAGTGCGCCTCGCGCGACAAGCGCACCAGCGCCTCGTCGTTCATGTCATCAAGTGGAACGGTGACGGTGCGCAACTCGTGCGGCGAGCCGGCCGGGAATGCCTGCGGGTGGTATGGCTCATCGTGAATTACATGGATGACGGAATTGGCCAGGCATCGCCTCGCTACAGCTTGCGCGGTCTCTCGATCCACCCCGTGCATGTCGTAGCGGCGACCTGTACGCACCTGCACCTCGACCCCGAGCATCGACTGCACCGCGCACTCAATCGCCTCGGCATTCGGATCCATCACCCCCGGACGTGGATGAACTTCCACCATCGCGGCGCCGCGCGCCGGCGATGATCCGATCGTCGCATCCTCCATCACGGGATCGGCCAACAGCTCCTCGGCTAGCCGCCCTGCCTGACGCTCATCAATCGGCCCTTGGATCAGATAGATCGACGCGGCGTCAATACGTGAAGGTGAATCTGACAACCCCAACGATCGAGCCTGACGGCATGCGGCCTCGCCAACCGGGTCGGCTTGGCCCGGCTTGGGGCGAACTTCGATGCGCAAAAGATTCGTCGGCACTGATCCTCGTCTCGTGAAGGCCTCGATCACGCCCGCGTCCAACGTCGGGTTCGATCCTATCGCCCATTAGCGACCCCGACGACGCCCCGGCTCGGCTTCTCTACAATCGCCGGCGATGGAGGCGCCAGCGGCGACGGTCAAGCTGTATACCGACGGGGCGTGTTCCGGAAACCCCGGTCCCGGCGGTTGGGCCTACATCCTCGAACATCCGGGCAGCGGCAAGGTCATTGAGCAGGCCGGCGGCGAGGCCGCAACCACCAACAACCGTATGGAGCTGACCGCCGTCATCGAGGGCCTCAAGGCCCTGGATCGCCCATGCCGAGTCGAACTCTACTCCGACAGCCAATACGTCTGCAACGGCTTGATGCAGTGGATGGACCAATGGAAAGCCAAGGGCTGGCGGCGCGGCAAGAGAAACGAGCCCGTCCTGAACCTGGAGCTTTGGAAGCAGCTCGACGTGATGCGGCAGACTTTCGACGTGACCTGCCACTGGATACGCGGTCACGACAACCATCCCCAGAACGAGCGATGCGATCAGCTGGCCGTGGCCGCCGTGGAGCGATTCAAGTCTCCGCCCGGCGACGAAAATTGAGGCGTCGGGGACGATTTTGACGTCTGGGTGTGTCCATTGAAGCGATGAAAAACACACTGCTAACAACCCTGGTTCTGCTGAGCCTCACCTCGACCCCCATCGTCGCCCAAGACCAGACGATCACCGTCATCGATGCCGCCGATATCTCCTGGGATGAGGATCGGCCGGCGGTGGTGGACGCCGACGGCTATGTCATCCGCTTCGCTGGACAGTCGGTGCAGCGGACGGTGACGCTGCCGCCGGCCCCGACGGACCAGGCCGACGCCCAACGCATCGTGGCGAGGGTGCACGTCGAGCCAATCTACACCCAAGTTGGCGAGCAGCGCATCGCGAACGATCCGTGGACGCGATTGGGCAGACTGTGCGTGCGGAACCCC
>JADFGE010000019.1 GCA_022567855.1 Planctomycetota bacterium
CGAGCAGTTTCCCGCGCTGTGGGAGATTCGGCGCACGCGCTATCTTCAACTGCTGATCGACTGCGAGCCGGTCGGCTCGGCGCTCGTGCTTCAGCCGATGTTGTCGCGCATGGTTCCGATCACCAAGCAAGGCGCGGTTCGCCCCGGCGGTTCGATTACAACGCGGATCGAGGGCTGGTACGACGAATTGCATCCGCCGGTGGGGGATGTCCCACCGAACACTAATTCTCCGGAGGAGGCGAAGGGCGAAGCCGCAAGCGGCGATGAGGCGCCGCACTCAACCAACGACCAACCGCAGCGCCTTTTGACTGCCTTGCGCATCTATCCCGAGCGCGACGTTGTTCTTCATACGAGCAAAGGTGAAATTCGGCTCGCCATGCGTCCCGATCATGCGCCCAACACGGTCTGGAACTTCCTTCGGCTTAGCGAAGGCGGTTTCTACGACGGCGTGACCTTCCATCGGATTGTTCCTTTCTTGCGAAGCGGCGAACCGTTCGTGATACAGGCGGGCGACCCCACCGGCACCGGTAACGGCGGGCCGGGGTATTGGCTTCCCATCGAACCGAGCGAGCTGGCGCACGATTTCGGCGTGATCTCGATGGCTCGCGATCTGCCCGTCGATTCGGCCGGGAGCCAGTTTTTTATCTGTCTTTCGCGCGCCGGAACCTCGGCGCTCGATGGTCACTATTGCTCGTTCGGTTACGCCGTCGATGGCGTTGAAACGATCCAAACGATCGCGGCGGTTGAGCTGGACGATGTAGCGCGCGGGGTGGCGGTCGATCCGCCCGTCATCCATTTGGCCGAGCTTGTCCCCGCTCCTCCGCGAACACCGGGGCAAGGCCGGCCCGATCAACCGATCTTTGCCCAGTCCGACACCATCAAGCCCAGACCGCCGCGCGTCCCCCGTTGAGCCAGCTTTTGGTATGATGCGATCTCGGCACGAACGATCGTACAAATAACCCCGAATTTCCGGGGACTCGCAACAAACACCGATTCTTCCGATGGAATAACCCCCCATGCTCGACTACCCCAAAGCCGTCATCTCCACCTCGCTGGGCGACATGACCGTGGAATTATGGAACGACGTCGCGCCCAATCACGTCGAGAATTTCCTCAAACTCGGCTCGTCCGGTTTCTACAACAACCTCGCCTTCCATCGCATCCTCCCCGGTTTTATGGTGCAGGGCGGCTGCCCGAAGGGTGACGGCACCGGCGGGCCCGGCTGGAATGTCAACGCCGAGTTCAACGACCGCGAGCATCAACCCGGTACGTTGTCGATGGCTCGCTCGAACGATCCCGACTCAGCGGGCAGCCAGTTCTTCATTTGTCTCACCCGCGAGAAGTGCAAACATCTGGACGGCAGCTACACCGCGTTCGGACAGGTGATCGAGGGTATGGACGTTGTGGAGGCGCTCGGCAACCTCCCGGCGGATCGCGATACGGGCCTGCTCGACGACCCGCCGACCATGACAAGCGTTTCGCCGCTCGAGACGTAGCGCCGCGGCACGGTAACGAAGAGGGACGCTTCGCGTCGCCCGCTAAACGGGGATATTTTCGTTCACCACCACTGTCTCGTCCCGTCCACTTGCTTGTCGCGTGCGCTATGGCCGAAGCGCCGTCCGCTCATTGGGGATCTGGAACATCGTGGGCAGAATATAGTTGCGGTCCTCGTATTGATACACTCGACCACTCAGCAGCATCGCCGCCCGCCCGCCTGACCGCTCGGCGTAGCGCTCCATCCGCTCCCGCAACAAGCACGGCAGCAAGACCATCGGCGGATCGACCAGTCCATCGACGTCGGCGTCGAACGTGAACCACCACGTCCCGCGCGGACCGCGAGACATTCGGCCGCGCCGCGCCACCACCTGCGTTCCCTCTGGGATCAACTCAACTTCTCCAGTCGCGGCGCCTCCGCCGACGGCTGGGTTGCGCGCGACCTCGCCCACTGCCTGCTGGAGGTTCCGCAGAATCGCCTCGGCGCTGTCTGTGTCCGATTCTTCGTCCGGCCGCTCTTGGGGCGCTGGCGCCGCAGTCGGCTCGGCGATACCCACGACATGCGGCGCATGTGTCGGCAGGAAAAAGTTCCGCCCGCGGTACACGAATACCTGACCCGTCGCCTCGAACACCACTCGCTGCCGCGACATACCCTCCGTGATCCGCCGCATGTCCGCCATCAACTGACACGGAAGCAGCGCTAGTTCATAAGCCGGATGCTTCGGATCCGCCCGATCGATCGTGAATTGCCACCACTTCGTCGCCTCATTGAGGCGTATGGTCCCCCGAACCTCGACAAGATAGCTCCCTTCTCGCAACAGCGGACCGACCGGCGTGCTCGGCTTCGTCGTCGCTGCTGCCCTGGTTGTCGGTGCCGCTCCCTGAGCCGTTTCGCGCTGGACCGGTCTGGTCGCCGCTTCCCTTGGCGGTGACTGGTCTGCTTCCTGGTTCGCATGCGCAAAAGTCGCCGTTATCACCGCGCAACTCATCAGCACGCAAGCGATCCGTGTTGTGTTCACACGACACCCCTTCATCGATACTCGCTCCAAAAAGCTAGATTCCGCACTCGATCCATCGGCGATCGGCCTCGCCGCTCGCCACGCGCCGCCTACCTTCCCAGCTTCGCTGGGGATTTCAAGTGCCGCCGCAGCCTCGGCCGATGGGGTGGGGATGAACCGGCTGCGACCATTCCTCCTGCTACCCCTGCTGGCGGTCACCGCGGGTTGCTCCAACTGGAGCTGGTCGCTGTCCAACCCCTGGAAGTTCGACCGTCCTCCCGTCAGCGCCGCGGCCCGCGCAGGCGCGGATCAGGCGTACGCCGTCGTCTCCGAGCGCACCATCGTTGCCGTCGGCGAGTTCCAGAGCCCCGCTCGTTCACCCATCGCCTGGCGTGACATCGGCCCCGGCATGAGCGATGCCTTGGCAAGTGCTTTACTCAACCATGACAACTTCGACGTTTGGATCGACGCCGGCATTTCCAAGCAGGTTGCCGCCATCCTCCGTCGCTCGCCGACCCAACGCGCCAAAGGTCTCGCACAGGTCCAAGCCGATTATCCCGAAGTTCACTTCGTCATCACCGGCAAAGTCACCGACTTCCACCATACCTCCGAGTTGCCGCGCGAAGTCTCACGTTGGGGAATCTTCAAGCGGCGCAACGAAGCCATCGCCGCTATCAACTTCAACGTCGTCGATCTCCAGCGGCAGCGCGTCGTCGCGGCCGATCACGTCTTCGGCACCGCCGGCATCTCCAAAGCGCCCGCCAAAGAGCTGTACCAGGATCTCGAGTTCGGCTCCTATCTCTTTTGGTCCACCCCCCTGGGCAAGGCCAGCCGAAAGGCCATCGAGCGCGTCATCGATCGGGTGGTCGAGGTCCTGCCCGCCCGCATGGGTGAGCCGCGAATCCTCAACCTTATCGCCGACCGCAAAGTCTCGATCACCGGCGGCTGGTCGTGGGGTCTTGTCGAAGGTCGCCGCTATTACGTTTGCACCCAGGACGATGGTGAATCCAGGCTGCGCCCCATCCTCGATCCCGATACGTTCCAACCGTTGCAGGTGCGCATCAATCGCGTGAACAAGGATTCATCCACGGCCTGGCTGTTGGGCAAGAAACCGCTCGATGAGGATCTGCGCGGCGCCCAACTGTTGCGCTACTTGCCCCAACCTCTCGTCGAGACTGCCGCTGACGCCCGCACCATCGCCGAGCGCACCGGTCCCGCCCTCGCCGACCGCGAATAACGGCGGACGGAATAGTCATCAGTCGTCAGTTTTCGGTTCTCAGCCCGAAGCGAACCGCGACCTCCCCGTCACGGCTATCGCCTATGCCCAGTGCCTAATGCCTTCTTCTTCAGGGACACGGGCCCCAGGCGCCCAGCAAGAAGAGCAGATCCTTCACGTCAACGGCGCCGCTGTTGTCGAAGTCGGCAGGACAATCTCCCTGCTTCGGGCACGGCCCCCAGGCGCCCAGCAAGAAGAGCAGATCCTTCACGTCAACGGCGCCGCTGTTGTCGAAGTCTGCCGGGCAGCTTGGTACGCACGGGCTCTTCACGAGTTCCTGACAAATGACCTTGCAGTCGCCGGGGAACACCGCCGCACCGGGTATGCTCTGGCCGTCGGAGCCGTCCTGGTTCTCGATACCGATCGTGTAGTCGCCGGCAAAGCCCTCCGGGGTGAAGTTCCCGTAGCGGAACTCGATGCAGGTGGAGCCCTCGAACAAGATCGCCTGGAAGGTGTTGGAATCGTTGTTGGCGAACTGCGGCACGTTCGTCCACTGGGCAATGAACCGCCGATTGGGGGCGCTGCCCTTGGTCTCATAGTGCACCGTGCCAGCGTCACTGGGGTTGAAGTCGTCCCACAACGGGGCGATCAAATCGTTGGGATCGTTCGTACTCGGGATCGCGTCGTTGCTGAGGTCGGTCAGGTCCGCGCCGAACGTCAGGTAACCGTTGGAGGTCACTCCAATGTTCGTATGGTCGTCACCGTAGAAGTTGAAGGTGAACCCGATCGGAACGATGTCGCCGGCATCATCGGAGTTGCTGGCATTCGGGGCCTCGGTACCGGTGCCGGAGATATCCTCGAAGGGGTTGCCGCAATCGCTGAACCCGGGATAAACAAGGCCGCCGCAGTCGGTGTCGTCGCCTTGGTAGTCCCCGCCTTGCGCGGCGCAGCCCTCTGCCGTCGTGATGAAGCAGTCGGTGGTCAGGCAGCACGCACCCTCCGGCACACACGCGACGTCTGCCTGACAGTTGACGCCGTCGTCGAAGACGTCCAGCTCGAACTCGCCCGACTGGCCGCCGAAGCCGTGCACCAGGATCAGGTATTCCGCGCCGACCTGCGAGCACCAAGTGACGGTGCTCAGGAACGGGCTGGCGCCGTCCGGGCAGGCGTCATCGTTGCCTGTCACACACGTCGGCTCCTCGCAGGAGCCGCAGTACACGCTGATCTTCGTATCGTAACCGAAGAAAGGGGTGCACGTCGTGGCCGTGATGGTGTTACCGGTACCTATGACCGAGTACCACACCCCTGGCGACGTGATACCCGTCCCGCAAGTTGGGAACGTGTCGTCGATGGTTGCATTCAACGTGGTTCCCAACGTGAACGAAGGAACCGCGATCGGCTGAGCGTCGGCGCAATCGTCGTTTCCCACCCCGGCGGCAGCGGCGGGAGGATCACCTGCAGCGCGGGGTCTCTGACCCTGAAAGCGGATGTCCGCTCCGACTCTTCCGGGAGCGAGGCGCTTGTCGGCCTCGATAATCACGGCCACCGGTTTCGCCTTACCCAGGATCACCTCCACCTGGACCACCGGCTGGTCCGGCAGGGTCAACTCGAACGAGCCGGGAACAAACCAGGGATGATCCACTTCAAGCGTGATCTTGGCCCACACTCCCTCGATGACGTAGACGCCATCGGATTGTTCCGTCGCCTTGACGTCCAGACCCTCGGCGTCGGTCGCCGTCACCATCGCCCCGGGAAGCAGATTGCCGGCAGCATCCATGACCGTGATTCGAAGCGTCTGGGCCGAGCCGTTGCCGACGGCCGCGACCGTTGGGACCTTCAGGACGCTTCCGGCCAACGCCGCCACAAACAGCAAGGCCAGACTCGGGATGATTGATCGTAATGGGCGCAGACACACCGCGCCCGCCTCCCCAGTTCGGTTTCGCAACACTTACTCCTTCCACGCAAGGTGGGGGTTCGATCTTGCCTCCATCCCCCTGCAAGCCCTCGGTAATGCCGCCGCCCGCGACATCACAGATCCGATAGACGACCACCAGATTACCCCGCCCGGGCTCACAATACAAGACCATTCCTCCTCACATCCTCCTCACAATTTTGGTCGGATGACCGCCGCTCGCTTCCAGTCCACACGATCGCGGCTCGGGCTCGACTGCGCGGCGAGACGCCGCGGCTCTGAACGCTGAGAGCTGACGGCGCTGCCCGCTCAGCCGCCGTGCGCGCCTGAGCCTTCATCGCCGCCACGGCCACCGCGACGGCCACGCCCCTCGCCGAAACCGCGCCACCGCTCGCCGCGATCACCTCGACGCTGCTCTTGTATCTCCGGTAGGCGCTGGACTTGTCCAGGCGTGAGCATCGCTGCAAGCTGCTCGTGGTACCGCTCATCGAATTCGCGTCGAGCTTGGAACTGCTCGCGGGTCCGGTTGTCGCGCCTCCGTGTTTGTTGGTCGCGCCCGAAGTTCCCGCTCGCCATACGTTCAAGGAACCGGCGTCGCTGCTTGGGCTCCTCGGACTTGATGAGGTTCATCAGTTGCTCATTGCGCACGCCCAGCTCCACCTCATACACTTCCAGCAAGCCCGCCACGGCCTCGGCGATTTCGGAATCGAGATCGTCAAATTTCGCCACCGCCTCGAAAGCCCGCTGCACCGTCGTCTTGCGGTACACCCGGCCGTACGCCCGTTCACGGTACGACCGCACGAACGTGTCGCCGACATCCTCAGGCAGTTCCTCGGCTACGGATGATGCATAGAGCTCATTGACATCCCGAACGGCCACCCGCCGAACCATCTCCCCATCGTACAGCGACAGCGCGCGCTTTGCGTCGCGCTGCATCATGGCCGAGAAGCTCTGCACGCGAGACTCTTCGAGATACGCATTGCGATCGCGCAGAGCGCTATCCAGCGTGACCTCGTACTCCTGGAGGACCGGCGCGACCGCATCGCTGTCGGCGGAATCGAGCCCCATCGCTCGCACGAGATCGAACAGATCGACACGCTCGCCGGACAGTTGGCCTCGCTGAATCGTCTTTTGGCGAATCAGCTTGCGCTCCAAGCTCGGCCAAGGTGACCGCTGATCGTCGCGCAGCACGAGCTGTAAGTCGGCGACGAATTGGTCTCGCAGCCTCATCTTTTCCGCACGGAAGATCTTGTATTTGTCGGCGGCGTCAGCCGTCAGTTGCTCCAACTCCTCCGGATCGATCTGTGGCATGAAGGTCTGGCGGGCTTGTTCTCGCATCTCCTCACCCCGACGGCGAACGATTTCCATGATCTGTTCGCGGGCCTCTTCGCTCAACGAGGGATCACGAGCAAGCTCCATCTGCTGGCGCAAGGACTGCCAGCGCTCGCGCATCTGCTCGCGCGCTCGCTGGCGCTCACCATCGTCGCCGGAGCGGTCCGGGCGAAGCTGGCGCACAATCTCATCGAGATCAGTCCGGGCGGCCTGGAACGCATCGTCGTATTCGGCGAACAACGTCTGCACGATCATTTGCTGCATCCGGTCAAGCGACAGGTCATCGTTGAACTGCACGATATCGCGTCGGTTGAAGTCCGGCTCGAGCAGATACGTCAGTCCGCGCATCGCTCCCATGCCGCCCATCCCACGCGACTGGGCGAAGACCGGGCCGGTCAGAAACATCGCCGAACTAAGCAAACAGCAAAGCGTCGTTACTGGACTGAACACGTTGCTTGTGCGAGGGGCGGTCATGCAAAAATCCTCCAAATGTCGATTTTTCTTACCCATGGGATCGTCGGAATAGGTTCACAACACATCACCGGATCATTCGTCGGACGACTTGCGGTCGTTTCTTTGACTCATCCATTCACGCATCGCTGCGCGCTCGGCATCATCAATCTGCCCATCACCGTTGGCGTCGAATCGCTCGTGCATTTCACGACGGCGTTGCTCGTGATCTTTGCGACGCTCTTTGATATGTTCCTGAGCAGCGGCGCGCTCCTCGTCATTGAGTTGGCCATCGCCGTCCTTATCAAACTTCTGAAGCATTGCCTGCCAATGAGCGCGGCCCCGTCGGCTGTGACCAACACGGCGGGAGAGTTTGCGACACTGCTCCGGCGATAACGTCCTGACAAAGTCGTTGAAGCGATCTGATCGAGCACGACCTCGCTGCTGACGCAGTTCCGCCTCTTGATCAACCAAATCGTGCACCCCCTGCAGGTTCGGCTCATCGCGCGATAACTCGCTGATGAGCTCTTCGTGCACAAGGGCAAGGCCTTCTTCGTACTCCCGTTGGTCGACCTCCATGTTCCTGCGTAGCTCGGCAAACAGCGCCGACTGCGATTCATCCAGATTCAACTCGGCGGCGACGAGATTGGTCACGCGATCACCGTTGGCAGTTTCACCGTGCGCCTGCCACGAACCGAGGACGAAGAACGCGTTGAACATCAATGATAACGCCAGGATGAACCAATAGAAGCTGCGAATCATCGGGGCTTCTCCGCAAGTAAAGCGGCGATAAGCTCGATCTCGCCGGCATCCTCATCGGGCGGATCAAACACGCCGAAAGACATCTGGGTCGCGAGTCGATCGAGCCGCAGATCGGTCGAAGCGGTCCAAGCCGTCCCCGTGTGGTACCCAAATACACAGATAGCGACGGACGCCGCGGCCGCCGCCGGCCAACGGGCCGTGCGCCACTTCAAGCCCAACAACGGTTGACTTTGGGCGCTCACCAGCGCCTGAGCGGACTCGATCACGCGCTCCGGGGCGGCTGGGCGCGATCGCGCCGTTGCGACAACGATCAGCCGCGCGTCGGCCACGGCCTCACGACATTCACGGCACACGACGAGGTGTGTCTCGATCGACTCGATCTCGGCCGCCGAGCGACGGCCGTCGAGATACGACGCCAGCTCCAACTGGCCCGGGCACGCTGCCGATAACGCCGGCTTCATCGGCGCAGCGCTTCGCCACAATCGTTCGTCGGTTGGGTTCTTTTCGTCGTCCACAGGCATAGCGTTCCCCGGATGGTATACGAGGCCACCGACAGCGGCATCCCCGGGAATTTCGATGCGTTTCACCGGGATTGAAAGTGGGACCGGAGGCGACTGAGCGCCTTGTGCTTGGTGCTCCTGATCGTCTGCTCATCAACGTTGAGCATCTGAGCCGCCTGGGCAACCGAACGATCTTCGTCGAACAGCAAGGTCAGGACCAGCCGTTGGCGAGCGGTCAGGAGATGAAGCGGCACGGTTTCGCCGTCCGGGGTCGGCTCGGCGGCCGGGATCTGGGACGGATCGAGGCCCGACGTCTCCAGCCGGCGTTTGCGAAGACAATCGATGGCGACGCTGCGGGCCACCAGGGTGAGCCAGGTTTCCAGCGACGCGCGCTGTGGCTCGAATTTCCGCAGCAATCGATAGTCATCCTTGACGAGGCGGACGAAGACGTCCTGAGCCACGTCCTCAGTGGTGCGGCCGGTCGAACCCGCGCCCCGAGAGCCGAACACATGCCCAACCGCGGCGTAGATCACGCCTGAGTACCGCTGGACGAAATCGTCCCAGGCCTGCTTGTCGCCTTCTAGGCAGTGGTGAAGGTTGACATCCATATGCTCATTCCAACGCCGTTGCGGCCTTTGGATTACACCACGCCGGGCCCTTGTAGGTCACTGACACCCGGATTCGTCGAAGAATCCGTCAACTGCGGGGGATGAACGGGCCGGCGAGATCGTACAATCCAGCAGCGGCGTCATTCCTCCAATGGTGTAGAATGCCGCCGGTTTCGCATCAACGGTTTCATGGGCGTTGAACGCCTCACCAAGGAGAATACACGTATGAGAATCCGAAACTCGTCCCTCTATCTGGCGGGCCTGTGCGCGATGTTAGGCGCCGCGTCCGCCTTCGGTCAGACTCTGGACCGCCAGAGCCGCCGTCCAAGCGATCGGGCCGACATCGCCAAAGTTGGCGAGCCCGCCCCAAACTTCACGCTAAATGATGCCAGTGGCAAATCGCATACGCTCGCGGACTACCGGGGCAAGCTGGTTGTCCTGCAATGGATCAATCCTGATTGCCCGATCTGCACACGTGTCAACCGCTCAGGCATCACGACCGAGATGACCAAGGCAATCCGAGCCATCGCCAAGGATTTCGTGCACTTGACGATCCACTCCACGCACTACATGGAACTTGACAAGTCCGTCGCCTACCTCAAGCAGCACAAGGTCAAGGCGACGGTGCTGGACGATCGCGATGGGAAGGTTGGGCACTTGTATGGCGCCAAGACGACGCCACACATGTATGTCATCGATGAGAAGGGAATCCTGCGCTACGCCGGTGCGATCGACAATGACGATAACGGCAAGAACCGCGACGGTGCGACGAACTACGTGATCAATGCGGTGCGTCAAATTGCCGCAGGCGAAACGGTGGCCCCGGATCTGACGAAGTCCTACGGCTGCGCGATCAAGTACGACCCGAACGCGGCGAAGCGGGAACGCCCGGCCCGCGGCCAACGCGGCGATCGGCAAGGCCGAGGCGGACGAGGCGGATTTGGCTTTGGCGGTGCTCAAATGCTTGACCGCTTGGATACCAACGGCGACGGCAAGATCGATGCTGATGAACTGTCCGAGTTGCCCCAGCGCATGAAAGATCGCATTCTCGAAGCTGATACCAACGGCGATGGCGCGGTTGACGAAAGCGAACTCAAGGCAATGGAGGAGGCCCGGCACCAGCGCCTACTCGAACGCTACGACAAGGATGGCGACGGCAAGCTGAGCGATGAGGAGCGCGAGGCCATGCGCCAGGATCGCCCTGGCAGTCGTCGAGGCGGCCGTGGTGGTGACGGCGGTGCATCGTAAGCGCCGATCACTGACTCCGTAACGTCATTTCGATACACAAACCGAGCGGGCGCTTCGATAAGAGGCGCCCGCTTTATCGTGCTCCCCGAAAATGTGACGTGTCGCAGAATCACGAGATTCGGACTCTCGAGGAGAACAACGATCGCATAGAATGCCCTAAATTGCGGCCAGTAGTGACTTGGCAACCACCACCGCAAACGCCTGGGAGGTAGGCAAGTGAAAATGAGAAAACAACTGCTGACCTACGCAGAACTCTCCATCCTTGTCGTCTTTGGGTTGTTGGGCTGTGACCAAGAATCCCAACCCCCTACGGCAGACGTTCAACCAGTGGATCAGCCTGATGTGGTGAACTCCGACGGGTCCGCGCAGCGGTCGGCACCAGCATCAATCGACTGGTCCAGCGTAGAAACGCTACCAGGGCTTGCGGGCATGGGGGAAGTTGTGCGCGCCGTGCGTCACCTAACGTACTGGCACTCCGGGTCGAAGAAGCTGATCTACCTCCGGTTCCAACCCCCCGGCAGCGCTGTGGACGATTGGGGAAACAAAATCTCTATGTCGCCCGCGCAATGGAAGGCGATGACGCGGAAGGTCAGATCTTCGCCGAGGCAGCCAATGCCTATGCTAACACGATCCGGTTCTATAATGGACTCGTTTGGTCAGCTACCAAGGTATGTCTTCAGGATTCAAGTGGATCAGGATCGGATCCGCTTTACGTGCGATGGTCTCTACGAGGATCTTTATCCCGAATAGTGGTGCGAGGCAGTATGGGACCTGTGCTTGGGTAGTTGAGGCAGAAGGTATGTATGCTCGTTCTTCCTGTTCGTCGATAGATTGGGGGGTGATTTCATGATCAGGGGCTTAGTGATACCTGCCTTTTTCGTAGCCTATGGACTGTACGTTCTTGCTACGGGGGAAGGCTTCATCGTAGGAAGAAGGGGTGGAATGCGCGTCTTTGACGGAGCGGTCACTGCGCTGGCGATCTCGTGGTTCGGACTTGCCGCTATCTGTCACTTCCGCTGGTTCTGGAGAGATCGACGCATCCTCTGGAGGATGGCTGAGATCGGTCAAGTTGCCGGGTTATTGGTGTGGCTTATCTCGTGGACCTATGTCCTCTGGTCCGTTACTCGCCGGTTTTAAGTCCGTCTAGACTTCCGTTCGCCAACCAGTTGTTTCGCGTTTGCCGAGGGCGTCCCAGCAAGCTTCGAGCAGATCAGTCAGGCCGGCGCCGGTCGCGCCCGAGGCGACCATTGGCGGTGCGCCAAACTGGCTCGTAAATCCGGCAACACGCTCGGTGCGATCAATTTCCGGAACCAGATCGATCTTGTTGAGGACGACGATCTCGGGTTTATCGAGCATCGCCGCGGAGTATTCGCCCAGCTCGCGCCGAATCTCTCTGTAGTTACCAACCGGATCTGAGCCGTCCATCGGCGCGATATCCACGAGGTGAACGATCACTCTCGTTCGCTCGATGTGGCGAAGAAAGTCGTGACCAAGCCCGGCCCCTCCGGAAGCGCCTTCGATCAGCCCCGGAATGTCGGCAACGACCAACCGCCGTTCACCGGGCAGTTCGGCGATGCCCAGGTTCGGTGACATTGTCGTGAATGGATAATCAGCGACTTTGGGCGTTGCCCGGCTGATCGCGCGCAGCATCGTGGACTTGCCCGCATTTGGTTTGCCGACCAACCCGACATCAGCGATGAGCTTGAGTTCAAGCCGAAGCGTACGTTCCTCTCCCGGTTCGCCGGGCGTGGACTCCCGCGGCGCCTGGTTGGTCGCGGATTTGTAATGCTCGTTCCCGAAACCGCCTTTCCCGCCGTGGGCGATAACGACGCGTTGACCAAGCTCACTGAGATCGTGCAGCGGCTCGGCGGATTGAGAATCGGCGTCAAACACGAGCGTCCCCAGCGGCAGGCGGACCTCGCAATTATCCCCACCGGCGCCGTGTTTGGACTTGCCCATCCCGTGTCGCCCGTTGCCGGCCCGAAAGTGCGGCGAGGCGGCCACACCAATCAGCGAATCGAGCGAAGGATCGCCGACCAGCACGACGTCGCCGCCGTGGCCGCCGTTGCCGCCGTCAGGTCCGCCCTTGGGCACGAACTTCTCTCGGCGGAAACTCATGCAGCCGGCCCCGCCTTTGCCGGCTCGAACGAAAATCTTTGCACGATCGACAAGCATGAGGAAGCAAGGCACGAAGGGATTCAGGCAGACGGGAAATACCGGATGCGATGATAGGGTCACACTAGAGCACGTATCACCTGGAAGAATGACTTGAGGGTGCCACGCACCGCGAGGCCGCCGAGTCGTGCGTGCCGCTGGACCACTTGCGTGCTTCGGGTCCGATGCGATAAGACACCGACGACTCCCTTGGGTCGCTGTCGGTGGCACCCGCGGAGCCGTGCAGCGCGCAGGTCTAGTTTCGGCTTCTCAACTACCGGCCCGTTGACCTGCGGTGAAGGCGGGAATCGCGGGATCGGTCGGCACAAGGTCGACAAACCGCCCACGGAAGTGCACCTGACCGGCCGCAATGGCGTACAGCGTGTCGTCACCACCCCGGCGGACCAGGTACCCCGGCTTGAAGTGCGTTCCACGCTGCCGAACGATGATTGCCCCAGGCTTGGCCAGTTGACCGCCGTAGAGCTTCACGCCGAGGTACTGCGGGTTGGAGTCCCGGCCGTTGCGGGTGGATCCTTGTCCCTTTTTGTGGGCCATGGCGGCACTCCAAATCGAGAATCGACGGGTTCAGTGGTTACGACCAACCGGATCGCAGGCCAACTCGCGTGGAAAAGTCGGGAAGTTTAGCGGCCGGCTACCGCAGAATCCACTGCTGTCGAACGAGCTCCGCGGGCTTGGAGCCGCGAGCAAGCGCATCACCTCGAATGAGGTAATCGCGATGAAGCGTCTTGCGGAGCAGGACTTGTTCGTTGGTGATCGGATTGGACACGCGGGCCGTTTCGCCGCTGATCCCGGCAATAAACAATGAAATCTCGTTCACGTCAGTATTCTGGGCCGGCCAGATGACGAGCCCCTCCTTGGCGTGCTCGCGGCCGTGGAAGATATCGCCGATGACCTCGTTCTGCGTCTCCAGGAAGATATTGCCGAGAAGGTCGCGGATATCGTCGGCCACGCGAGTGGAAACCGCGCGTCCGGATTGCATGATCTCGCCGCCATCGGTAAACACGGTGAAGCTGGGCGCCCAGACCTGGTCCCGCCCGGTTCGATTTGTGACCTTGTAGGTGAAGTACCAATACGCAGCCGCCTCGCCCGCGGTGTCGACATACAACCTCAGCTCGCCCGGCTCAAAGTCGAGCTCCCAGCGATAGGGCACGGTCGCAGGCTTTGGGTAGGCCCAGACCGCGGCCGTGAGGATCAGCACCGCCAGGCAGGCCGAGGGCACGCACCGGGCCAACAAACGCGTATCAGAAGTCAGCCGCATCGGGTCAATCTCCGCTGAAAAGGCACGGTCGCTATTGTATGGCAAGGCCGTTGGTGGTCAATGGACCGCAGTAATGACCGTTTCGCAGACCAACCCCGGACAGTTGCATCCTCCCGAGGACGAGGAGCCGGAGTCTCGGATCGTCCAGGTGGGCCCGGCCCAGCAACTGGAGGCGGTCCAACGCCTGGTGGCGGTCGGCTCGGCCAGCGATCGAGCCAACGCCCAGCGGTTCATGCACTACGCCAAGACGAACGGAATCCAGCTGGACGCCATGTGGGGGCGGGTCGATCGGGACGGCCGGATCGTGCAAACGGTCCTGGCGGTGCCCAACCCGGGTCGAACGGCGATGGTCTTCGCCAGCCATCCCGGGTCGCCGCAGGAGGTGCCGTCGCTGGGGAAGCTCATCGACCACGCCGCGGGCCACTTGGCAACCCAGGACGTTCATCTGGCCCAACTGCTCCTGGAGCCGGACGAGTCGTTGGAGCGCCAAGCCGCCCTGGCCGGCGGATTCTCCGAGCTGGCCAGCCTGACCTACCTCCAGCGACCCGTGTCGAAGCGGACGCTACCGGCATCGCCGCAATGGTGCGACGGCGCCGCGACCGAGGCCTATGTCGAGCATCTCTACGACGATTTCCTCTCGGCGGTAATGGCCACCTATCAGGACACGCTGGATTGCCCGAAGCTCTTTGGCCTCCGTGAGCCGCAGGACATCCTCGCCGGCCATCGCGCCACGGGGAAGTTCGATCCGTCGCTGTGGACATTGCTTCGCGTGGATGCAAAACCGGTCGGCGTGGTTCTGCTCAATCCCTTCCCCGAGCAAAGAACGATCGAGCTGGTTTATCTGGGGTTGGCGCCGGTCGTTCGCGGCCGAGGTTTCGGCCGGCAACTGCTGCGACACGCCTTGCGTCTCCTCCACGGGCGGCGGGAACGGATCGTAACCCTTGCCGTTGACGAGCAGAACGCTCCGGCGCTGCGAATCTATCGGGCCGAAGGGTTCCGGGACGAACTTCGACGCGTGGCCCTGATCCGATCGTTGCGCAGCGATTCACCCTGAACAGGCCGAACCATTACGCCCAACGTCGAGCGCGCGTCAAGTCCATCCAGCAGCAGCGCTTCTGAAGTTATCCACCGCGAATCGACATCTCCGTCGAACCAGTGGACAACATTTTTTTTTGCAGTGAACCTCCCGGCCACACCGTGGGTTGTGAGCCGCGCTGCGTTTTGAGTCGAGATTCGCGCTTGTGAAACTGCGCGCTCGGTCGTACGCTCCGCACGTTGTTCTTTCAACGACGATCTCAACCGGCAGAAAGCTCCCGGCGTTGCGGATAAGAGCCGCTTCGACGCGAAGATAGAGGATCAAGATGCGATACCGCAGCCGCCACCCGATCACGAATACACCCGCGAGATCGAGGTTCAAGTGAGGTGAATACGTGACCCAGAGCGCTTGCACACGCACGACAACCCGCACCTTGACGCAACGGCTGGCCGATCGCATCGGGTCGCATAAATACGACATGTGGTTCGACCGCACTGCGAAGCTTACGGTAAGCGCAGAGCGTGTGGAGGTTGCGACCGGCAGCCAGTTCGTTGCCGACTGGATCGCCAGCCATTTCTCCGACGACCTGCGCGGCGTAGCCAGCGAAGCCCTCGGCCGACCGGCAGACGTGCACATCCACGTTGATCCGGATCTGTTCGCCCAGGACTCAGCTCGCCGCGAGCGCCGGGGCAATGGTTCGCAGACTCGAGAAAAGAGCGATCGAGTAACCCGCTTGACGCCCGATGCCGACCGCACGACGAAACCCAACCGGAATTCCCCGCGACGAAGGCTCGATGACTTCGTCGTCGGCCAGTCCAATGAGCTCGCCTTTTGTGCTTCAACACGATTGGCCGAATCCCAATCGACGGCCGAGGTATCTCCCCTGTTCCTCCACGGCGACTGCGGCGTCGGGAAGACGCACCTGCTGCAGGGCATCTGTCAACGATTCGCCGAACGAGGCAACCGCGGCGCCGTTCGGTATGTGACCGCCGAGCAGTTCACGAACGAATTCATTGCGTCTGTGCGGAACGGCCGCATTGAGGAGTTTCGCCGGCGGACCCGCAGGCTCGATCTGCTGGCCATCGACGATGTGCATTTTCTCTCGAACAAGGTGGCGACACAAAACGAGTTCCTGTACACGCTGGATGCGATCGACTTGAGCGGCGCCCGGGTGGTGATGGCTTCGGACGAACATCCGCGTCAGATGCGATTCTCCGCGGGCCTCATCAGTCGCTTCGTGGCGGGCATGGTCGTCCAGATCCACCGCCCGGATCGCCAGACGCGAATCGAGCTGGCGCAGCGGCTGGCCTCGACGCGCGGGCTGCGGCTGACCGACGCCGCCAGCGAGATACTCGCCAGTCATTGTCTCGCGTCGGTCCGGGAGCTGGAGGGTGCGATCAACAAGCTCGCGGCCCTGCGGTCCCTGTCGGACCGTCCGGTCGGCGACGGGGAGGTGGGAGCCCTGCTCGTCCAGCAACTGTTCAACGACGGCGCGTGGCGACCAAAGACGCCGATCAAGCTGCGGACCGTCGTCGAGGTGGTCTGTGACCGGCTGGGGGTGAATCGAGCGGATCTGATGGGCTCGGGCCGGCATCGCCGCGTGGTCTTGGCCAGAGGTCTGGTCGCCTACCTTGGGCGAATGCTCACCGCTCTCAGCTATCCTGA
>JADFGE010000020.1 GCA_022567855.1 Planctomycetota bacterium
AACGTTCAGCGATCCCCACCCGCACGGACGCCCGCGCACCGACTCAAACAAATCATCCTGACACCGTTGCTGCCCTCTGAAACAGACTTGGGTGTTCACCATCCCCAACGTCTTTCTCGTGTAGATGGGCAACCTCCACAACTGCACCAAACTTAATGAACGCCTTTTCGAATTCCTCGTGACGTGGGCCCCAGTAGACCATCGCGCATGACATTGGAGCACCTTTGCCGCGATCCTTACCGTCCACAAGGAACCGAAGGCGCGTGTCGTAAAGGAATGCCACAGCTCTGGCGGCTCCCCACACATACAGTTTCCAGTGTCGCGTGTTGGTTGCCACAGGAACGAGCGCAAGAACCTCTGCCCCATGTTGGGAATGGGCGTCAGCACAGTTGCGGAGCCAGTGACGAATCGTTGTGCCGCGTTCCCTATCAGCGCCGTACGGAGGATTGACGAACACCGTCCGGTAGTCCCAGGACGCATTGAGGCCATCCGTCTCGGGCAAGCAATACTCCACTTTGGCATTCATGATTGAGTGCTCGTTCGAACACGGATCGAGTTCTATCGTGCCCGAGAAGAACTTCCGAATCGCTCGCACGTACTTAGGCGGCGTGCACCAGTTCTGGCTAAGGGACGCCGCATTATTGCGCCCAGCAGTCATGCGTCGAGTATCTCCTTCCACTTCTTGCTTGCCAAACGACCCAGGTCAAGTCGCAACCTCTTCAGATTGCTTCCTCGTGGCGCGATGACATTGTACCAGGACTCAACCTCACTCTCGTGGGCAGCGAAATAGCTTTGGAGTGCTTGATCTGCGTCTTGGTCGATGCGTACCTTCGTAAACCTGTTGTGACCTCTTGTGCCGGAGTAACTGGCGAGAAATGCCTTGCGTGCCGGTGCTAGTTCTCGCGAGGGGTTGAGAAGGAGCTTGTCGATGAAGTTGGACAGCCCCGCATCTGTGAGAAACAGGAGCCAATCATACGATTGAGCCAGCACGCGAAGTTCCTTGTTGGGATTGTCGGATGTAAACCAGTTCCCGTGATTGCTTACGACCCCGATCGTAAGAATAAAACCACGGAGTAGGCAAGGATCAGAGCTACTGATAATGCGCTTGAGCAAAGCGGAATAAGAGCCGCGGTGGAATGTGCCGTCTGGCTTCTCTATCACCCCCTGAAAGCGCCCGCTACGGAGCCGCACCTTCTGTAGGGCAGAGATACTGCGGGCGACGTACGCTCCCTGTTTAGCTTTCTCGATCGTTTGCGGGCCCTTTCGCACGCCTTCTTCGACGCCCACCCGTTTGCACTCGAAAATCGCAAAGGGTTCGTCCACGAGTTCACAAACGGTCGCATGACATCTCGATTGGCGGATTGAATCAACGTTCGCTACGAACAGCGTTGAATCCTCGTCAGAAAGAGCGCAGGCATTTCGTAGGACCCTATCCTTGCTCAGGAGTTGAGTTGATTTACACGTGCGTCCCTCAAGTTGAGTCAGGCGCTTTCGTATCTTTGCAGCGGTGAGAGGAAGAAGCAAGGGGCTAATGGTGACAGAATGGCGCGCGATGATCGGATGAAGTGAGAATTCAACGTTGTGCGTGATATCGGGATTAGCGAATTCGGGAACCGAGCGC
This sequence comes from Planctomycetota bacterium, assembly GCA_022567855.1. Taxonomy (GTDB): domain Bacteria; phylum Planctomycetota; class Phycisphaerae; order Phycisphaerales; family SM1A02; genus JADFNO01. The sequence continues at coordinate 1,622 of JADFGE010000020.1, forward strand.
TCTATCACGATATGATCCCGAAGGTTCCATGCGCGCAGGGTGTAGAAGGTTACAAGCTCGACTAGCGTGCCCAGCGCACGACCAGCGGCCTTCTTCCGATCCGAGGCGTAGTGGAACACCTGTTCGGCGAGCGATTTCTGAATGGCATCGACTGATTCGAAGGGCAACTGGTTCCTCCTCGCGCTGGGCTTGATCGTACCGTCTAACAGTCGATTGAACGGGATTCCGTTGAGCGAGGGCTGTGGACCACGATTAGCAGAATTCCGCGAAGCGGGGCGATCGCCATGCTGAACGGGAAACGTAAATCATGCGCCAGCCATTCCGGGGGCGGGGGTCGGGGCCGGGAGGTTGAGGACCACCCTCACCTTCCTGCCATTGTACAGGCAAGCCCATCGAAGCCGAACGTTCGGCCATCGGCTTGCAGACGGTGTGTTTCCTGTACTTTGGTGACGCCTGTGGAGGCGACAAAGGACGGCCGTCGATCGGCGAGGGGAAACCCGGGGTTTGGGGTGACGTTGGGTTGATTGCGCTTGGCCGACTCCGCGGGTTGCCTCCCTCGGCTATCCGTGTTTATCTGTGTTCATCTGTGGTTCCAATTCTCCCGCGCCGCTCGGAGAGCGGCCTAAACGCGGCAATGTTCGCCCATCACCTCTCTACGCGACCACTCCCGATCGAATCGGGACGGCTTTACATGTCACCCACCGATCTCTTCGTCTTCCCCGCGACCACTGGTCGCGGCTTTACACTTCGTGCCTTCTTCTCTGCGTCCTCTGCGTCTCCGCGGTGAATCTTCTTCTTTCCGCGCGACCATCCTACGATCTGGTCCGCTCATGTTTGGTTCACATCTGTCCATTGCCGGCGGGTTGGTCAACGCTCTGAACGAAGCTGAGCGGCTCGACATGGACTGCGTTCAGGTGTTCACCAAGAACCAACGGCAGTGGAAAGCGGCGGCGTTGAGCGACGAAGCGCGCAAGGAATGGCTCGCCAAACTCAAAGCGCTCGGGTGGCACAAAAAACGCGGGCCGGCGCGCGTGGTCAGTCACAACAGTTACCTGATCAATCTCGCCTCGCCTGATCGAGCGATGCGCGAAAAATCGATTGCGCTTCAGCGCGAGGAAGTAGAGCGATGCGAGACGTTGGGGATTCGCCTGCTTGTCAGTCATCCGGGCGCGCACCTGGGCGAATCTCGTCCGCGCGGTGAACGGCATGATCTGGGCGCAAAGCCAACGAAGGACGAGTTGGCCGGCCTCAAGAGGATCGTCAAGGCCCTGGACCAGTTGCACAAGGACTTGCCCGGCTACCGCACCATCACCTGCCTGGAGACGACGGTCGGGGCGGGAAGCACGCTGGGCTACAGCTTCGGGCAATTGGCCTATATCCGAGCGCATGTGCGGGAGCCGGATCGCGTCGGATATTGCTTTGACACCTGCCACGTGACGGCGGCCGGGTATGACCTGACGACTCACGCCAAGGCGGCGGCGGTGCTTGGGCAGTGGGACGAGATCTGCGGGCACGCGAATCTGTGTGTCTTTCACCTCAACGATTCCGTAGGCGAGTTGGGGTCGCGCAAAGATCGACATGCCCATATCGGGCACGGCACGTGCGGTTTGGCGTGCTTTGGGGCCATCGTGAACCACCGGGCCTTTGCAGGCGTACCGAAGGTCCTGGAGACGCCGAAGGATCGGGATGAGAAGGGAGTGCCATGGGACGTCCGAAATATCAGGCGGCTGAAACGACTGGTTCGCGCCCCCAAAAGCGGCCGATAGGTGCTGCGGGCGACCTCTTGGATAAGGGTGTTCGATGAGATGTGCTTGGATGACAATGGCGCTATGCGCCTTTGTGGCGAGCCTGGCTGGGTGTGAGGCGCCGCCGGAAGGGTCGGGCCGGGCGGTCGGCGGTTCGAAGGCGTGGACCGCGGGCGACCCAACGGAAGCTCAGCAGGAGCAACTGGCCGAGGCCCTCGCTGCCACGGAAGCCGGAAACTACGACACTGCGCTGGGCATGCTGCGAGATATCCTGGCGGAGAATCCCACGCTGACCCCGGCCTATCTGGGCATCGGTGATATCTATCTGCTGAAGAAGGACTACGGCAACGCCGAGCCAGCCTATGCCCGGGCCGCTCGGCTGGCGCCCCGCAACTTTGACGCCCAATATGGGCACGGCGTGGCCCTGCAAATGCTCAGGCGCTTCGCGGAGGCAGTCAAATCGTACTACCGCGCGCTCACAATCGAGCCGGCCGACATCAAGGCCAACCTTGCGATGGCGACCACTCGTTTACTCATGGGCGAGCCCGGCGGCGCGACGATCTTTGCTGAGAAGGCAGTCGAGCTTGATCCAGCCAACGGACCGGCGCGGGTGAACCTCGGCGCGGCGTATGAACAGACCGGGCGCTACACCGACGCCATCGTGCAATACGAAGCAGCCATCGAACTGATGGAGCCTTCGGCACCGCTGTTGTTGAACTACATTAGCGTGCTTGCCAAGGACAAGCGGTATCTGGACGCGAAGAATACGGCCGAGTTCCTCGTCAGGATCGAGCCGTCCGCCGATGGCTATGAACGACTCGGCTGGGCGCACTTTCGCCTCAGCGAATACGACAAGTCGATCGAAGCGTACCGAACAGCGGTCAAGTTGGAGCCGAATCACTGGCAGTCGCACAACGGTGTCGGTTGCAACGCCCTGAACACCTGGCTGCTGAGCAAGAAGCGAGACCGGCAGGCGGCCCGGGAAGCCAAGGAATCATTCCGCCGATCGCTTCGGCTCAATCCCGAGCAGCCGAGCGTGATCAGAGTGCTCACCGACTACCGGCTGTAATACGAATCCCAAAGGATTCTCGTGCGTTTCGCGGGTGCCATGCTTCATTCCCGACGCGTCGGGATGAAGCATGCTTTGCCCTAAGGGGTCAAAGCATGGCACCCGCCTGCGGACCAATTGCGATTCGTATAACACAGCTGCCCCGCTCAGCGCTTCCAGTCGATCCACAACTCAAGCCAATGCGGCTGGGGGCCGTATGATGTTCGCATGGCCGACGCATCTGTACTGGAGACGTTCCAATCGCCGCAGCGCTCGCCGTACGTGATCGAGCACGTCGCCGAGGAGTTTACCTCGCTGTGCCCAACGACGGGGCATCCGGATTTCGGCCGGATCATCCTGCGCTATTGCCCCGAGGAAACGTGCGTGGAGCTCAAGAGCCTCAAGCTGTACTACCAGTCGTATCGCGACGAGGGCATTTTCTACGAAGCAGTGACGAACCGGATTCGCGACGATCTTGCGGCGCTCATGTCGCCGCGGTGGTTACAAGTGATCACCGAATGGCGCGGCCGTGGCGGGATCCATTCGCGCATCATCGCCGAGCATGGGGAGGTGCCGCTTCAGTGGGGTCGTGAGGAACGCAAGTATTGAAAGGTGCTCGAAGTGGCTGGTCTTTTGAGTGTGGTGCTGTATGCAGCGATTGTCTTGCTCGGCCTCGCGTTGGTCATCATATCTGTGAAACGAAGAATCGCTCACAGAACATGCCTCGTCTGCGATTACGATTTGCGCGGTCACCCGGGAAAGGCGCAACGGTGCCCGGAGTGTGGTGCGGAGATTGTTTGTGTGAATGCCATGCAGCAACAAACTGTTGTTTCCGTCCGGCTCGCCGTCCTTGGTTTCTTGCTTATCCTCAGTGCGGGAGGAATTATGGTCCTACTCATGTTCCTCTCTTGGCGGTGAACTTGAACAATGCAACTGCTCTTCGCGACATCCAATCCGCACAAGATCAAAGAGGTCGCGGCGATCCTCGGGTCGATGGGGATCGACGTCGTCGGTCTCGGCGCGTTGGAATCGAAGATTCCCGAACCGGTCGAGGATGGGGCGACGTTCCAGGCCAATGCGCGGATCAAGGCGGTGTACTACGCCAAGGCGCTTGGGCGCATGTGCCTCGCGGATGACTCGGGGCTTGAGGTCGATGCGCTCGGTTCAGCGCCGGGTGTTCACTCGGCACGATATGCGGGTGTGGACGGTCAGCGTCCCCAGCGCGACGGGGCCAACAACGAGAAGCTGCTGGCGGAACTTCAAGGCGTGCCCGCCGAGCAGCGAACAGCTCGGTTCGTCTGCGCGATGTGTCTGGTCGATGGCGACGGCTCGATCCTGGCCGAGACGCGCGGCACGTTCCAGGGGATCATCACGACCGAGCCGCGAGGCGAAAACGGGTTTGGCTATGACCCACTGCTGTATTTACCGGACGTTGGCTGTACGAGCGCCGAGCTTTCGCCCCAACAGAAGAACGCTCGATCGCATCGCGGCGTGGCATCGAGGGAGATGGCAAGACACCTCAAAAGCCTTCAGCGTCCCGGCAACAGGGCGTAACCGGTCCCTCCAGACGCCGACGGCCCCAATCGGGTACCCTACCGCCCTTCATTCGGGGAAAGATAGGACGGCGGCATCCCAATAAACATCGACACCTTGTATCGGAGACCGAACATGCGAAAAGTATTGGCTATGTTGAGTGTGGTGGGCCTGATCGTGTGCGGTAGCACGATTCTGACTGGCTGCGAGAAGTCAGCGGACGACGCGCCTGCAGACGACACCACCACAGCTCCCGAAGACGACTGACCTCCAACGAACGAAATTCCGGGCGGACATGAACCCCACTTGCGTACTCTGATGTGTACGCAGGTGGGGTTGATACTGCGCCCCCCGCGCCCGCCCCCGGAACGAATCTAAGTGTCAGCAGCTGCGCGGCGAATCTTCGCCGAGATCGCGCGGATCGTCCCCGGCGTCGTACCGCAGCATCCGCCGATCAGTGTCGCCCCAGCGTCGATCCATTGCATCGCGTACTCGGCATAGCGCTGCGGCTCGATCGCGTCCGTGCTGATCCAATTCCCGGTCTCGTCGGCGTAGCCGATGTTGGCGTAGGCGGCGATACGCACATGATCAGGCAGCAGCGCGCGCAGCGCCGCAACGTGCGCCTCGGTCATGTGCGCGGCTGTGCAGTTCACGCCGACGGCGTAGGCGTCGATCAGCGAATCGACCAGGTCTCTGATCGATTCGCCGCTGAGTAGGATGCCCGGCTCTGCGTCGCTGCGCAGACAGAAACTCGCGATCCATTTGCCGGGGGCGCATCGTTGTGCTTCGTTTACCGCCGCTCGCGCTTCGGCGACGTTGTTCATCGTCTCGATGAGCAGAAGATCGACGCCCGCCTCCAGAAGATGGTCAATCATCTCGGCGTGCTCCCGGCGGCAGGTCGGCTCATCGGGCGACAAATCGGGGCGATAGCAATCCTCCAGCGGCGCGACCGAGCCGAGCACCAGCGCATCGGGCTTGTGCTCATCTCGTGCAGCGCGCGCGATCTGGACAGCCCGGCGAGTCAGCGCGCCCGCTTGATCACCCAGGCCGGCTTTGGCGAGCGATCGGCGATGCGTGCGGAAGGTGTTGGCGGTGATCAGTCCCGCGCCCGCAGCCAGATAGTCGCGATGTATATCGTGTAGAACCTGCGGCGCATCCAGCAACGCACGTGCGGACCACAACGGCAGGGAAATATCCACGCCGCGACGTTCCAGTTCGGTGCCGGTCGCACCGTCCATGAGAAGGATCTTCGAGCCGTCGACGGTCATGCGGCCTCGTGCCGAACCGTAATCATGGCGATCTCGGCCGGGCAATTTATCCGCAGCGGGAACCACGCTCCGATGCCGGTGGTGACATACATGGCGCTGCCGTTGGATTGAAAGAGCCCGGCGCTTCGGCGGTGCGACAGGGCCAGATTCGCGTTGGGCCGGTTCTTCATCGCCAGTTGCCCGCCGTGCGTGTGTCCAGCCAACGTCACCGCAACGCCCAACTCCATGGCCCGCAGGAACGCCTTGGGATTATGTGTGAGCAACAGATGCGCCCGGTCGCCGCATGCGCGGTCGACATGGTTGGCGCATTTCACCGCCGATCGTGCCCAGTCGATTCCCGCCACGACCAGTTGCCCGCCGTCTTGGTTGATCTGAACCGCTTCGTTGCTCAGGACGGTCAGTCCGCTTTCGATGGCCATTCCGATCAGCGTCTGAGGCTCATGCAGCTCGTCGTGATTGCCCAGGACGAGAAAGTTCCCCAGCGGCGCTTTGATCGCCCCCAACGCCTGCACGATCGGCGCCGCGTGTGCCGTGTCCAGATCCACGACGTCGCCAGTGCAGGCGATCAAATCAGGCTCGTGGTCGCGCAGACAGGCGATGACCTCAAGGGCCTGCTCGATGGGATGAAGCTCGCCCACGTGAAAATCACTGACGTGTCCGATCCGCAATCCGTCGAACCGGGTCGGCCACAATGGGCTGGCGATCTCGATCTCGCGAACGATGAATCCCTGGGCGAGATGACGACGACTCGCCCGCCCGCCGCTGAGCCGATCCGGACCGACCGTGAACAGAAACTGCCTGATTCGGGCCCGGCGGTACTTTCGAATCTTGGCCCGTTGTTCTCTGCGAGCGGATCGGAGCATGGTGGGACAATCGTAGGGGCGGTGCGGGTAATTCCCAAGCAGCCGCGCGTGACGTGTTATGAGGAAAATATCGCTCGCAATTCCCGTGCCCCATAAGCTCAGCTAGGCTGAGCTTATTGCCGACGGAACCGCCTATGGATACGCAGCCTACTCCAGACAATGCCCTGGAACTTGCGCCCGGTGTGTGGATCGCACCTGGTGAGGTGAAGTTCTCGTTCTCTCGGTCAAGCGGTCCAGGTGGGCAGTCCGTCAATAAGCTCAGCACCAAAGCCGAGCTGCGGGTGGAGGTTCGATCGATCGTTGGATTGCCGGACTCGGCGCAGGCACGGTTACGGCGTCTGGCGGGACGTCGGCTCACGCAACGGGACGAGCTGCTGTTCCAGGCTGATACGCATCGTTCACAATTGGAGAACAAACGAGCGTGTATAGATCGGCTGCGGACGCTCGTTGTCGACGCGCTGAACCCGCCCAAGCCGCGCAAGGCCCGGCGAATCAGCCGGGCGATGATCCTGAAGCGCCTCGACGCCAAGCGCAAACGAGCGGACAAGAAGTCCGCCCGCCGCTGGCGACCGGGCGCGAGTGACTAGGTTGTGGCAACGTTCCGCACAGGGTGCCACGCTTCGACCGCGGCTCGGAGCGGCGAAGCGTGCTATGCGTACAGGCTGCACAGATCACACCCCACATGCTTCGCCCGGACGGGCCGAAGCATGGCACCCCTCAGCCGAACACGTCGGCAGACTTACGTCACGGACATGTACTGCTCGAGGTACTGAATCGTCTGTTCCTGCACGTCGTGCTCGGCCTGGTTGAGGTCGCCGATCGAGATCATCCCCAGCACGCGGCGCCCCTTTACAATGGGGATGTGGCGGATCTTGCGCCGTCGCATGACGCTGCGCAGCTCGTTGAGCGTGGTGTGCGGCGCGCCGCAGGCAACGGGGCTGGTCATGACCTCGGCAATCGGGGTCGAGGCCGGGTCGCGCTGGTCGGCGACGACCCGCCGCAGCACGTCGCGCTCGGTGAAGATCCCCACGAGCCGATCGTTGTCGATGACGAGGACGGACCCGATGTGCCGGTCGTTCATGAGCTGGGCCGCCTCCAGGACGGTGGCGGCCGGTCCTAGGGAAGCGATGGACCCCCCCTTGACGACGAGAAGATGCTCAGCAGTGGCCATGGCTGTGCCTCCTTGCGTAGAAATGGCCCTCGGTTCGTATATCTAGTTTCGCCGATCTGTCCGCGGCCGCAAGGGGCCGGCCAGGATTTTTTAATTCGTTTTTTTCTTCACAAAGTCGCCTTCCAGCTTGAATGATAGGGTTATGTTTGGTATAGATCAGTCGCCTCGGAGCCGGCAGGGGCCGACGGGGCTTGATGGATAACGCAAGGAGACCAAACGATGACGGGAGCCACTACTCCGACTCCGACTCGTCCCAGGGGCAAGGGCACGAGCAAGGGCAAGACCGAGGTCGTCAAGACGTGGGCGTTCGACTCGGCCGGGCCGCGGAAGTACGCCGTCCAGATTCAGAGAGCGGCCAACGGCAACCCCTTCCTGAAGTTCGTCGAGGGCGTGCCCCAAGACGACGGCACCTTCCGCAAGTTCTCGTTGATCGTGTGGTCCGAGGATTTCGACCTGCTCTTTGAGACGCTCGATGAAGTGCGAAGTTATATCCAACAGCACGGGATCACGACCCCCAAGGGACACAAGTACGATCCGAACAAGTGGAAGAAACGAAAGCGCGCCGGTGGTCCGGCAGCCTCGCGCGCGTAGCGATGTGCGTCGCTGCTCATTCGATTCCCAAGGAAGTGTGATTCCAGGATCATGCGCAGCAACAGCACGATCGGCGGATCGACTACATCGAGTTCCCCGGCGGCCGACGATTCCATTTCACCGAACCCAGCGGCAACGAACTGGCCGTGTGGTCGGAACAATAACCGGCTCAGAGGCGCTCGCGGCTACTGCAACGTTACTTGGCCGCTGCCTTTGACGATCTCGCCCATGATGAACGGGTGTTCGCCTTGGCGATTGAGCTGTCGGACGACTGAATCGGCGAACGTCGGGCGAACGATCAGCACGAAACCCACGCCCATGTTGAACACGCGCAACATCTCAGCACGATCGATCTTGCCCTGCGCTTGGAGGAAGTCGAAGATCGACGGCACGACCCAGGCGTTGGTGTCGATCACGGCATCAAGATCATCAGGCAGTACGCGAACGACATTGCCCGGCAATCCGCCGCCGGTGATGTGCGCCATGCCCGAGACGATCCGCTTGACCTTGTATTTGCTGAGCAGCTTGACGATCGGCTTGGCGTAAATGCGCGTTGGTGTGAGCAGTATTTCGCCAAGGGTTTGGTTACCGAGTTCTGAGTAGGTGTTGTCGAGTCGCAGGCCTCGCTCTTTGATGATGGCGCGAACGAGGGAGAAGCCGTTGGAGTGTACGCCGTCGGATGCCAAGCCGATGATGATGTCATCTCGTTCGACGCGGGTTGGGTCGACCGCTCGTCGCAGTTCGACCACGCCGACGGCAAAGCCGGCCAGGTCAAACTCACCTTCCGCATAGACGTCGGGCATTTCCGAACACTCGCCGCCGAGGAGCGCGCAGCCGGCGATCTCGCATCCCTTGGCCACGCCGGCGATCATCTCAGCGGTCTGTTGGGGAATGACCTTGTGCAGGCCGAGGTAGTCCAGGAAGAACAGCGGCTCGGCGCCTTGGACGATGAGGTCGTTGACGTTCATCGCGACGCAGTCGATGCCGACCGTGTTGTAGACTCCAACTTCGGCGGCGAGTTTGACCTTCGTGCCCACGCCGTCGGCACACGCGACGAGCACCGGGTCGCGGTAGTTTTTCTTGAAGAGCTTCTCGTTGAAATCGAGTCGGAACATGCCGGCAAACCCGCCGTGTTGTCCAAAGACGCGTGGGCCGTGGGTGCGGCGGAGCATGGGTTTGATGAGCTGGACGACCGCGTCGCCCGCACTGATATCCACGCCGGCTTGGGCGTAGGTCATCTGAGCTTCGGCTTGCTTGGTCGCAGCGCTCGCCATAGGTGCAGTGTAGGCGATAGCGAGGAAGGGTCTCATAGGCCGGTAGGCAGCGCAAAAAGAAGGCCAGCCTTATAGGCTGGCTCACCGGCGCTAGGCCGGGGGGTAATCGCTTTATGCTCTCCCCGGAGGAACTTCATCGTTCGACACGCCAGCTTGGGCGTCGGTCAATGGGGTTTCGGCTCGCTTGGCTGCGGCGCTCGCCGTTGGTGCAGTGTAGGCGATCGGGGTTGGCGATGTTGCTACGTGCTGATTCGCAGGAGTTGATACCCGCACTCGGTGCAGATAGCGGACGTTCCGATCGGGTAAGCGCAGGCTGGGCAGCGGTTGCGGTACTTACGAAATGCTCGTCGCGCTACCCCCGGCCCGGAAACCACTCCCCAAATGAGAACTGCGTAGAAGAGCGTGTTGATGATCAGGCCGGACCAAATCGGGTGAAACGGAAGAATTGTACTCTCCTCGAAAAATGGGTTAAGGAACCACCCCCTGCGCGCATCCGGCTCTTTATAAAGACTAATGTCCTGAAAAGTTTCTGGATCTGTGTCTAGACCTGGCTCTGGTTCTGGTTCAGGCTCAAAGAGTACTCTTAGATCTAGTCCGCTATGAAGATTATCCCGGCGAACATAAACTCGACTCATCGAATATCGCGGAGACGACACATCAATACTCGTAGTCATCCAGTCACAATGTGCAGTGAGAAAAGGCCAACCTTGAGCTTGTTCGTGCATTGAGATGTATTTTACTGGCGTGAATTTATTTGGGATCCTTAGCCTACTCCACCACGAGAAAATATCAGATCCGTCAGTTGCAATCCACTCATGCTCAGAGTTATGCGCGTTTAGTGATAAGTTCCAACTTTGGGAACCGAACCTGCTGAAACTATGAACGGTCCCTCGATAATCTTGCCTCTTGACATGCCAAGTGTTCTGCGCTTGGTAGGAATTGGATATTTCATCGCTTGTGTCATTGAAAAAAGCACATGACCACGCAACGGCGATGTTCACCAACGCGCCGAGGACGAGGAATACCGCTATCCTTGGTGCCCATTTTTGCATCATGGAACGATAGGACTCGTTGAAGGGACGCGACCAACGGTCGCGGCTTTATGGTGGACATGTCGAATGTCCCGGCCACGTCCTGCAATCCCTCATCCTTTGTCCCTTCGTCTCTCCTCCGCTACCCTATCGCCCATGTCAATCCTCATCGACGGTCAAACGAAAGTCATCTGTCAGGGCATCACCGGTAGCGCGGGGGCGTTGCACACGGCGGGCTGCTTGGGATACGGCACGAAGATGATCGGCGGCGTCACCCCCGGCAAGGGCGGGCAAACCGATGACAACGGTCTGCCGATCTTTGATACGGTTGCTGATGCCGTCGACCAAACCGGGGCCATGGCCTCGATGATCTTCGTACCCCCGCCGTTTGCGGGAGACGCGATCCTCGAAGCGGCGGCGGCGGGAATCGAAGTGATCTGCGCCATCACCGAAGGGATACCCACCCAGGACATGATCCGCGTCAAGGCGGTGCTGAACGATTATCCCAACTCGCATCTGATCGGGCCGAACTGTCCGGGCGTGATTACCCCCGGCAAGCGCGTGTCCGGCGAAGGTGCTTCGGCGACGTTCGAGAATGGGTGCAAGATCGGGATCATGCCCGGGTACATTCACCTGGCCAAGGACGACGCCTCGACGGGCAAGGCGGTCGGCATCATCAGCCGATCGGGCACGCTGACCTACGAGGCGGTGTGGCAGTGCTCGGAGCTCGGCATCGGGCAAACGACGTGTGTGGGAATTGGGGGCGATCCCGTCAAAGGGCTCAACTTCATCGAGCTGTTGGAGATGTTCGAGGGCGACGACGAGACGGACGGCGTCGTGATGATCGGCGAGATCGGCGGGTCCGATGAGACTGACGCCGGGCGGTGGGTCAAGCAACACATGTCAAAGCCCGTCGCCGCGTTCATTGCGGGCAAGACCGCGCCCAAGGGAAAGCGCATGGGCCATGCCGGGGCGATCATTGGCGGCAAGGACGACACAGCGCAGGCGAAGATCGACGCGCTTCGAGCGTGTGGCGTGCATGTGGCCGAGAGCCCGGCCGAGATCGGCGCCACGATGGCTGCGGCGCTGGGTGTTTGATTAGTACTTGTGCAGCAGCGCCTGAAGTTTCGTGCGGGCGCGATTGTTCGGCGCCTTTTCGATTTCGCGCTGAATCACGCCCCGAAAGTGGGCGGACCCGAACGCGGCAATAAGGTGCGGGGCAAGACGCTCGAGATCGACGTGGGTCTGGCGCCGGCGGACCGCTGCCTGCAGCAGGATCAGCGTTTGGTCTGAGGTGGATCGGCCGAGACTCGGCGCGATCAAGTGCCAGAGCATGTCCATGCTCAGATCATCACGAAAGGGAAGTTCCTGCCAGGCTTGGAGGAACTGGGCTTTTTGCCGTTCGCGAAACAGCGGGCCCAGCGCAGGCCGGGCGGCGGAGGTCGTGAAGCCGCGCTGCTGGGCCAGCCGCCACGTTTGGACTGCAACATCATCCCGGCCGAGCAAATTCAATGTCCTGATCGCATCGGCCAGCGCCTCACCGGAGCCGTTGTCCGATTCGCTGCGCCGCAGCAGGGTCACAACGTGTTCAGCCAGGTCCAGTCCGTGATCGCCCCAGGGGTCTAAACGCGACGCGGCCGACGCCCGCGGAGGCGCACACAGCATCAGCGGATCGCCGAGGGTGTTGATCTTCCAGGCGTCGGCAAATTTGCCTGGTCCGTCCCACACTCGAGCGGCTACGAGAAATGGGACGTAGCTCATACACCGCTTGGCTAAGAGCGTCGGCGTAACGAAAGCGCCAAGGTACGGCTCGTGGACGGACCCGACGTAGGCGTACACGCCGTGGGCGATCCACTGTCCGCCCACGGTCCCCGGATTTTCAGGCGAGCGCATCGACCAACTGTGAATCAGGTGCAGGACCAGCGGCTCGTTGAGCACGGGCACATCGCCCGGGGCGCCGCGGCCGGTGAACAGATCGAATGCGTCGGCCTTGCCCTTGGTGTTCATCATCAGCACGTCGGTGGCAATCCCGCCGGGCAGCATGTTCTGCCAAGCGCGATCCGTGGTCTTGTCGCCTTGGAAGGCGGTGGCGTCGTATCCCGCTCGGTTGAGCGTAGCGGTCGGGTTCGTCACCTCGTAGGCGTTCCACGCGGGCGTCGTTGGGTACGTGTTGTAGAGCCACACGCGCTTGCGTTCAAGAAACAGCGAGCACATCGCGAGGTACGCGCATCGCACTTCGTCGCCGTAGATCCAGCCGGTAAAGGCGTAGCGCTGTCCGCTGGGGGTACGCCCGAGCAGATCGGTGATCGCCCGCGTGGAATCCTGGTTCTGATTGGGGGACGCGCTGGCGCGTCCGGCGATGGCCCGACAAAGCGTGATGGCGTCGATGTCGTCACCGAGATCGGCGTGCTGGTAACCAACCTGGGCCACAAGGCGGTCGATGCGTGATCGCAGTCGATTCAGCGCCTCGAACGTGAGCCGTCCATTGGGCCGGCCGAACCTGCCGTCAAGCCAGGCGATGGGCTGACCTCGACCGGCGGCGAGCGCGACCGCCGCCGTCCAGGCCGGATCATCCACGGATGTGATCACCACCCCCGGGGGTGTGTACTTTTCTCGCTCGAATACTTGCCGGAGCGTGTCCTGTTGCGGATCACCGCCCCAAGCGCGGATGGCGACGGCCTCCATATCCCGCTGTCGTTGTTCGACGGTCTTGGGAAGGTCCCCGACCGATTCGCGCCGGTAGACGCGGCTTGGTTGAAATCGGCGGATAAACATCGGTGCGAGCTGATCATCTTCAAAGAGCACAGGCCAGCGGACTCGGGGCGACCACTTGCCGAGTTCGTCGAGATAGGTCGCAGCGTCGGGCACGAGCACGACGCAATCGACCACCGGGAAAGCGCGATTGACCTGCTCGATGCGCAATCCGAGCTTGACCGCCCAGTGCATTTGGTCGGGCGGCGGCGGCGGTTGTGTCTGGGCAAACGCGGCGGGGGCGATGCCCCCAAGGGTCAACGCGATGAAGAGCAGCACGCGGCGCGTCATGGATCGATTGTATCCGTGCGGTCGATCAACGCTTCGAGCCGACTCCGTTCACATTCCCAGCGGACCGCGCAGCGGATTCAGCGTGAGATTGTCCCGGCCGAGAACAAACAAATCGGCAATCTCCACCGCCTCGGCAAACGAGGCTTGCGCCTGTTCGATGTCGTGACATCCCGGCAGCACCTTGCCCTGCTCAAGATGCTCGACCGTGGCGATCGCATCACCGCAAATCAACACGGTCGCCCGAGGCAACGGCAGCAGCAGACCGCAACATCCGGGCGTTGCACCGGGTAAGGGGAACAGATCGACGCCGGGCGCGATCGAATCTTCGGCCGGTTGGCAGCGCCGCAATATCTCCTTGTCCTGCTGAAGCGCCAAGGTGAGATCGGCATCCCCGCCATCTTGCGATTCTTGAATCTGTGCGTTCACCGTTGCCTCGATCGCGCTCAGTTCCGGTTCGTGTGCAAGCCATGATGCGTTTGGAAAGGCTGCGAGCGCTCGGCGGTGCAAGGTGTCAGCGGAGGTCAAGAACACATGCGTGATCTGTTGGGGCTTGGTGTTGGAGCGTTCATCAAGGCGAGCCAAGAGCGCTTGCGCCGGCAGTGACGGATCGACGAGAATGTTCGCATCGTCGGTGGTGATGAGCGTGGTCGTCGCGTGACCGGATCGGCTGTCGGTGCGCTCGTTCCAAAGCGGATGAGCCGCTAGGGTCCCAATCGAGATGACGCGGTAGCTGACGGACATTGGAGGTCGCTGAATCCTCGGGCGCTGATGGACAGTGGAGCTTCGGAACGGGCGTCACTCGACGAGTTGGTCCCGTGCGAGTCGGCCGAGCGGGTTGCTGGGATCGTCTCGCTTCTCTTTGAGTTTTTTGATTACCAGCGGCGGGACAAGCGTGCTCAATCGATCCAACGACCCGCCGAGCGCGGCGACCTGCTTGATCAGACTCGAGCTGGTGAACGCGAACGTTTCGCCCGTGACGATGAAGACCGTTTCAATGTCAGCTACCTGACGGTTGGTGATGGCGAGTTGGCATTCGGTGGCCAGGTCGGTGATATTGCGGATACCGCGCAGAATGGCCGACGCGTGGACATGCTGGGCGAAATCGACGGTAAGTCCGCTGTAGTGCTCGACCTGCACAGGCGCCTCGTTCGGCTCCGCGGCGACTATTTTGTCGATCAGGGTCCGCGCCATGTCCAGCCGCTCCTGCGGGGAGAAGAGGGCGGCCTTCTCAGGGTTCTCGCCGATCGCCAGGACGATGCGGTCGAACATCCGCCAGGCCCGCTTTAGCACGTCCAGATGCCCCAGCGTTATCGGGTCGAATGAACCGGCATAGAG
>JADFGE010000292.1 GCA_022567855.1 Planctomycetota bacterium
CGGGCCGGTGGATGTGGCATAGAGATGGCGCTCCGATGCACAGTGAGTTCGGGCGTCCACCGGGTTGACACAACCCGGCTCACTTTGCGTCTTGCCCGCTAGCCGCTCACTCAAGTGAAGCTGGCAAGCTAGTTCTTCGTCATCCCGTCGTAGACGATGCCGATCCATTGATCAGGCTTCATGAAACCGCGGCCCCAATCGGCGTCGAACTCGGCGCTGGGTTTGGCGGCGATCACCTCGTCGCGCGTCTTGCCCGCATCCACCAGCGAACGCACTCGATCGCGCACCGCTTGGAGCACGTCGCGGTACGCTCGCAAATCGTCCGCGTCGGCCAATTCTCCGTGCCCCGGGATGATCTTCGTTTTATCGTTACACAGCTTCAGCGCCGTATCGGCCGCCGCGATCACGCCGTCGATCGAACCGCCGCTCGATACGTCGATGAAGGGATACATTCCGTTGAAGAATGTATCGCCCATGTGCAGCACGTTGGCGTGGCGGAAGTGAATGATCGAGTCGCCATCCGTATGGGCGGGCTCGACGTGGAAAACATGCACCTCGTCCCCGTTCCAATGGAAGGTGATCGCATCCGTGAACGTTACGACCGGCAGCGCCGCTTCGGGTGATGCGGGCACGGTACGGTTGAACGCTTCCATGAAGGCTTCGGTGCTCATACGTTCGCGGACATTCTCGTGCGCGACGATGATTGCGCCGGCTTTGCCGAGGTTCTCATTCCCGCCGACGTGATCACCGTGCCAGTGTGTGTTGATGAGAAACCGCACGGGCTGATCAGTGAGCGTGCGCACCGCAGCGAGGATCTTCTCGGTCAACGGAGCGAACTGATCGTCGATCATGAACGCGCCGTCGTCGCCGATGGATAGGCCGATGTTTCCGCCCGAACCAACGAGCATGTAAACGTTGTCACTGACCTTGACGGTCTTGATCTGAACGTCGTCGAATCGGCCTTGGGCGAAGGCTGTAAGTGCTAGTGCATGGCTGACGATGATGGCCAGCGTGACGTGACGTGCGGTTGTCCTGTTCATGTTCTTCTCCAGAGGTTCGATGAGTGGGGGCGAAGTTCGGTCGAGGCATTATCGCGTCAAACGCCGGCTGATGCCAACCGTACGCTCGCGAGCCGGTTGTTCGTGGACCTATCGGGAAAGGGGGCGTGACGGTACAATCGCCCCCACAAACGGAGGTGTAACGATGCAAAATCGACGTCAATTCCTCGGTGCGATGTCAGTTCCAGCCGTCTCTGCGCTGGCGGTTGCCTATCTCGATCCGGCTCGGGTGGCGCGAGCGCTCGGGGCGGCCACCGAGCTTTCGCAGTATCCCGGCTCGCCCCAAACGATCGCGGCTGACGAAAACTTCTGGTTTGAGGTCAGTCAGGCGTTCACGGTCGATCGCAGCATTGTGAACCTCAACAACGGCGGCGTGAGCCCCTCGCCGGCGATCGTCCAGCAGGCGATGAAGCGGCACTTGGATTACTCCAACACCGCGCCGCCCTACACCATGTGGCGAGTCCTCGAACCGCAGCGCGAAGCGGTGCGCGAGCGGCTCGCGCGCGAGTTCGGCTGTGATCCCGAGGAAATCGCACTGACGCGCAACGCCTCGGAAGGATTGCAAATCTGTCAGTTCGGGTTCGATCTCAAGCCGGGCGATGAAGTGCTGACAACGACGCAGGATTATGGGCGAATGCTCAACACCTTCAAGCAGCGTCAACGTCGAGAAGGCATCAAGCTGCGAGAGTTTCAGATCCCCGTTCCGTGCGAGAACCCATCACAAATCGTCGCGGCGTTTCAGGCCAACATCACGCCGCGAACGAAGATGATTCTCATGTGCCACATGATCAACCTTACCGGGCAAATCCTGCCGGTGCGAGAGGTAGTGGCCATGGCGCGTGGTCACGGTATCCCGGTCATCGTTGATGGCGCTCATGCGCTGGCGCACTTTGCATTCAAACTGTCGGACCTCGATTGCGATTATTACGCGACGAGTCTGCACAAGTGGCTCTTCGCGCCGCATGGCACGGGACTGCTCTATGTGCGCCGTGAAAAGATCAGTGATCTGTGGCCGTTGATGGCCGCGGCCGAGGCGCAGGACGCTGACATCCGCAAGTACGAAGAAATCGGCACGCATCCGGCTGCGAATTATCTGGCCATCGCCGAGGCGCTGACGTTCCATCAAGGCATCGGCCCGAAGCGCAAGGAAGCTCGCATGGTCTTTCTGCGCGACTATTGGGCGAACCGCCTCCTAACCCACGATCGCGTGCGCTTGCACACGAGCCTCAAGCCGGGCTTCGCCTGTGGTATTGCGACGGTTCAGATCGACGGCGTGGATAGCGGTGAGCTGAACGGCTGGCTGTGGAATGAGCATCGCATTCTCACGACGGCGATCAAGCACGTGGAGTTCCAGGGCCTGCGCGTTTCACCGAGCGTGTACACCACACGGCCGGAGTTGGATCGCTTCTGCGACGCGATGGAGCATGTGATTCGCAACGGTCTGCCGGCGTAAGGAGGCGGACACCGGCGTCAGGCGATTGGCACCGTGACGACGTCGGGTGTCGCGGCGCCGTTCGCGTCGCCGTTGGATCGAACGAGCGAGGGCGCGTCGAGGGACGTCTTTCGCGGGCGGACTGACGCAGTCGGTGTGGGCTCGATGGTGACCGCTGCCTTTTGGGGGCCGTGAGATTGGCTGAACAGCTCCCATCGTTCGCGCAGCGCTTCCTGATTGAGCTGCGAACCGTTGCGACGTTGAACGATCGTGCGGCCGCAGAGGTTCTCATAGGTTGATCCGCGCAATCGCTTGGCGACGTGGATCGACATGTCCTGCGGATCGACGCCAATCAGATTCAGATCCCACAGCGTGTGGAGATCGGCGCGAAGCAGCATCGCGTTCTCGACTGAGTTCACGTCACCTTTGGGGAACGGAGCGATGTAGGCGACCTCCAGAAGATCTTTGGGGCAGGCGCCGGTGATCGCACAATGGTTGCCGTACGCTTGCAATAACGCGTAGCGAAGTTGGCGTTGGCCGCGTCGCGCGAGGATCGCCGGGCCGGTGAACTCTAACGGCATGGTGAGCCGCCCGTCCAGGTCTGTCGTGGGCAGATACCCGTCGGTGGCCTTGAGTTCGGTCGCTCGTCCGATCGTGTGGCCGACGTTCCCGTTCAACGCCTCCAGCAGTTGCGGGTTGGCGGGATCCGTGCGCATGAGCACGTTGAAGATCGCCCCGCGAATCTCCGACGTGATGCCGACGTCATCACACACGGTCCGCAGCGATCGACAGAACGCGCAATACTTGCGTAGGTCGTTGCCAACGAAACGCAAAGCGCCCGAAGCGGTGCCCCATTCGTGTGGGATCACGAAGTACAAGTCTCGGCGGAAGGCGAAGGCCAAACGCGAGAACAGTTGCAACCCTAATCCCTTCACCCGGCCGCCGCGCCGATTCAGTAGCCGCAGCAGCGCCGCGTCCGGATCACGATGGACCAACGCGCCGACCACATACCCAAAATCCTCCGGCCGAACCCGCCCCAGGCTCGCCGCCACGTGTGGGAACAACCCCGTCAGTGGTAGACTGGACGCGTTGACCGCCTTGTTGATCTTGAACCAGTGCAAGTCCGCATAGGTCCCGAAGCATCGATCGACCGCGACTCTCAGCCGCGGCACCGGTCTGGCCTGGCCGGGAATGACGGTCAACGGCTCCCGGCGGTCTCGACCGTCCGCGTACTCCAACAGATAGGCGATGAGCTTCTTGAATTCCATCGTCTTGAGCACGTGGGCGTCGTGGGCGGCACGTCCCAGATCGAGCATCACGCCGTTCGTCGGGTTTCTGCGTGTTCGATCGACGATGTCAGGTGAAAGATCACAGTTTGCGCCCATGGCGAAGGTTTCCTTGCAGGCAGCACACGGCTGCACGACCGCGGTCGTCTCAAAAGGCCGGGACATCCCTGCCTGTGACCTGCGCCATTCCCTGGCGACCGCGCCAATATCCTCGTCGGTATGGGACCTTCGCTTGAGTCCGATACTGTGGATCGCGTGTCGAATTGCGCGCAAACTCGCCATCGTTTAGCCGCCGGGCTCGACCCGGCGAGCAGTGCGCAAAAGTTGTAAACGAACCTCTCCCCGTTTAGCGGGCGACGCGAAGCGTCCCTTCCCCCTCCCGTCGCCATCCACACTCCGGACACATACCCCCGGAAGTTCCGCGCAGGTCGTAGCCGCAC
>JADFGE010000021.1 GCA_022567855.1 Planctomycetota bacterium
ATGGTGATGGTGCTTTCGAGAGTATCGCTCCGCATCCCCAGTCTCCGCTTGGTAACCGATAGCTTCCAAGGCGGCCGTACTCCGATCCAGATCAGCCGGCGCCACCAGCAAGTCCAGGTCAGTCGATAGTCGCAGCGTTGGGTCCGGATAAATCCGTTCGGCCAGTACTGGCCCTTTCAGCGCGGCGGCGTGCACTCCTGCCGCATGGAGTGTCAGAAGCGCTTCATCGAGTGCCGTCAGAAGACGCGATTGTGCGAGCCGCTCAAAGGCAAGTTGTTGCTCAACGCGCCTGAGCACTCCGGCGGGCACTTTCAAGCTCCCTTGGCACAAGTGGTGATAGAGGACGCCCTCCACCCCGTGGCGTCCCGCCAATTCAAAAAGCGCCGAACAGTCGCTAACCTCACTACAGAGTCGGTTTAAGTCCTCGGAATCCTCAGGAAAGGCGCGAAGGAAACGTTCCAGGAGGCGAGTATCTTTTCGCGTATCTACTCTGC
Source organism: Planctomycetota bacterium (assembly GCA_022567855.1). Taxonomy (GTDB): domain Bacteria; phylum Planctomycetota; class Phycisphaerae; order Phycisphaerales; family SM1A02; genus JADFNO01. Next base: position 495 of record JADFGE010000021.1, read on the forward strand.
CAAGACTCGCGGGGCTTGCGGTGAAGGAGGGTTGGGAAGTCAAGACTGTTCACTACAACTGGACTTGGGTACGGGGTGTCACTCAACCTCGGAGAACATGCACAACGCGGAACCTGAGCAACCTGCACACGGTCTCCTGGCCTCCTGCCCAAACTCAAGCTAATCATACACCCCAAATGGCGTGACCTGCTATGTGGCCGGCGGAATGGTTCGTCCGGCCGGCGAATCGTCCCTCACTCTGACGGCTCCAACCAGCGGCGAGTACAGGGGCATTTTTTTATTTCGAGCGGACACTTCCCACGGATTTGCAGCGGCTCGGTGAGGGTGGCGGCGGCGTTGGCGGTGAACATTGCATTGAGCTCGGCGGTGGCGGAGATCCCGAGCGGGGTGACGATCAACGCGGGCGGACTTGTTTCCCTCGAATCTTCCAACAACACGGATGCGTCGGCGATCGCCGATGGCTCCGCGTCCCTAGGCGAGGCGGCAGATGGAACCGCCTCGGGCACGGCGGTGGGCGCGGCGGTCGCGATCATTGCCGCCCATCAGTGCGCTCAAGCAATCAAACTCCTGACGGGCAATCTGGACAAAGTCGATCGTTCCCTCTTGTCGATCGACGTGTGGTCAAACCAACGGCGAACGCTGGATATCAGCGGCGCGCGGGACTCGGACGATTGCCCGTGCTGCGTGCGGGGCGATTGGGCGTATCTCCAAGGCCGGGCCGGCGGGGCCGTCACGACATTGTGCGGGCGCGATGCCGTGCAAATCACCCCAGGCCCCGATGGGTCACAGCCCAAACGGCTCGATCTGGCCGCGATGGCCGCAAAGCTCTCACCCCACGGCTCGTTCACGCCCAACGCGTATTTGATGCACGGCCGATTCTCCAACGAACGCGGCGCGAACGGCGAGCCGGTGGAGCTGACACTTTTTCCCGACGGTCGGGCCATCATCAAAGGCACCGACGATCTGGGAACCGCCCGGTCCATCTACGCAAAATACATCGGCGCGTAGCGCATCAGGCGGCGGATATTCGTACAATGGATAAGGACCGACCGGGGGATAGGGGAAAGTCGTATGAACATTGTCAAATCGATCCTGTGCGCAAGGGCGCTGCGTCCTTGGCTTGTCGCGCTGGTTGTGGTAGCAGGGCTGTGTGGCCTGACGAACCGATGTCTTGGGCAAGGCGGCAACGATCTGTTGCCGGACCCGATCTCCAGCCGCGAGTTGGCCGGTTACCTCGATCACTTGCAACTGACCGACGAGCAACGACTGACGATTGAGCCGATGCACGAGCAATACCTTGCGGCGTTCCGGTCGCTGCGCAAAGGAGCGATCCAGCGGGTGCTCGACGCAGTACGCGTTCTTTCGGATGGAAGTAACGGATTAGCGGCACCTGAACCGGTTGAAAAGTTCCTGCGAAACCTTGATCGCACGCTGGCGAAGATCAAGCGAGCCGACAATCGACTTTTCGGCGACATCGAATTGGTCTTGAGCGAGGCGCAGTGGCCGGCGTTGTCTCGAGTCAAGCTGACACGAGCCCGCAAGCGATTGCGCACCGGCGTCGTGCAGGGCGGTGCTTTTCTGAATCGAGGCGATCAGGTCGATCTGAGCAAACTCTACGAGCAGCTGGAGCTTACACCGCAGCAGCGCCATATCTCCGATCCACTGATCGTTGCGCATGAGCGCGTCTTGACGAGACGCCTGAAAGACTTGCGCGACGCCGGCAATCGAATGATCCTGGACATGGTTATCGCCTTCGAGGAACTGGGCTTCTCGCAACGCGATATGTCCGACCCGGAAGCGTTGCGCCAGACATTTCTGGCCTTCGATCCGGTCCGGACTGAGCTTGCAAAGAACCTGCTTGAACCTGCAGGCGCGATAAGTAATCTGAACCGCAAGACGATACGACGCCTGACCCAAGTGCTCCAACGGCCCCAGGCACGAGAGCTCCGGCGTAAGTACTATCTCGCTGCCTACCCCGAAGCCCGCTACGACCTTCGCTCGGCGCAAAAGCGATTTGCCGCCGCACTTCAAATCAACGATCTCACTGAGCAGCTGCGTGAAACAGTTACAGCTCTAGGTGACGACCATCAAAGGTCCCACGACAAGATTACAGAGGAAATGGTTGATCATCTTGATGATCTGGGCGGCAAGATGATCATGATCGATTTCGACAATGAACAATGGGATGCGCTGCAACAGCAGATGAATGCCTTTGAAGCTCGATGGGATCAACTGAATACAACGGCCAATGAATCACTGGATGCCGTCCTCGGTCCTCAGCTTGTGGCAATGCTCGGTGATCGAACCAATCGCCCCTCGCAAAAGAATTCCAAGAATCCACAACCCGCGGGCGTCGTCATTGAAGAGTCCAATGGCGGCGTGGTGATGCGAACCAATGCAGGCGATATCCTTGGAGTTGATGCGCTCGCACCAAGTCCAATCAGCGAGCGTCAATTGACGCGCTTTGCCCAACGGCTGGCGCTCTCCAAAGAACAACAAGCTATCGTCGCCCAACTCCATGAGCACTATGTAGCCCAATACCGCGCCCACCGCGCAGCTCAACGCAAGGCGGCGCAGACCGCCCAAGCTCGCCATGCCGATCCGAGCACGGACGAAGCCCGCCAGATGCGGCTTCATCAACAACGACAGGCATCGCAAGAAGCCCAAGAGCTGGACGCAACGTTCTTCAACGATCTTGCGCTGGCATTGGGCGAGAGTGCAGCGCCGCCGAACGCACTGCAACGGTTAAGACTTGCACGTCGGCGCGCGATATTCAATCGCCGCGAAGCGGGCTTTCGGTTCAACCTGTCACCGGTGAAGTCAAACGAAGCATGGGTCGATCTCTCGGTGCTGGTCGATGAGTTGCAGCTTGACGCGGCCGGCGTTCCTGAACGAGACGACATCATGCGAGCGTATGAAACAGTCGCCACACCTGCGTTTCAGGTTCGGTATGAGGTTGCAATCGCCGCGCAGCACAGTCGGCTCACCGCGATGATCAATCTAGCGCGCTTCCGCGATGAGAGCGAGGACCTCGCCGCTGACGCTCGACACGAGCTCAGGCAAGCAGAACTCGCGGCGTATCAGGCGACGCATGAAACCGAACAGGCGGTCATACAGATCAATCGCGAAACGTTGCAGAGAATCCTCCAAACGCTCGCTGGTCCATCCGGTCGGGCGCTGCAGCGTGCCTACAACCGCAAGGCGTTCCCGTCCGTATACAACAGTCCAGAATCGGCTGATCGGTCGATCATGGCGGCGGGAAGACTCGCCGATCTGAGCGACCAGCAACGCAAGGCGATCCAGACGATCAGTCGTGAATATCAGGATGCGTACGATGCGCTTGGCGCGCAGATGGTTCTGCTAACCGAACCAGACAGCGCGCGAATACTGGCATACGACGATCCTGCCACTCTGCGAAATTACGCCCGTCTGAGGCAGGAACTAGGTATCATTGAATTCGATCGCAACGAACTCGATGTCGGGGCGCTGCGTCGATTGCGCACAATCCTGACGGCCGAGCAGCAGACGAGAATCAAACTCCCGGTTCAGAAGATGGGGGCTCCCTGACGAATCCTCGCACGAGGTGCATGTCGCACCTATAATTCGCCCCAACCAAGCACCAAAGAGGGGAGCTGAGATGCAAGAAACCACATTGATACGTCGCGCCGATGCAATGCACGCCACGTTAGCCATGCTGGTCCTGTGCGCTTTTGTGTTCTGTGCGACAAACAGCGCAACCGCCCAGGGGACGAGCGGGATGCTGCCGGACCCGATCTCCAGCCGGGATATGGAGGGCTACGCGCGGCGGCTTCAACTCGACGAGTTCCAACGTCTTGCGATCGATCCATTGCACGAGCAGTATCGCGCAGCGTTCCGCCAACTGCGTGAAGACGACATCGCCAAGCTGTTGAAGCAGACGGCTGAGATGACAGGCGGTGGATTCCGTATGCCGCAACGTGAGAAGGTTGAGCGTTTGCTCAAGGACATGAAGCGAGCCTTCAAGAAGATCGAACAACTGGATAATCGCTTGTTCAACCAAATGGATGTGGTGCTCACCGACGACCAGCGCGCGGCTATGCCGAGGGTGCGCCTGGCGCGAGCGCGGCAACGCTACCGCAATGGAGCAATGGGCGGAGGCGGCTTCGGCTCACAGGCAGCCCGCATCGACCTGAGTGAAATCTACGCTCAACTGGAGTTGTCTGACCAGGAGCTTTTGGACTCCGATCCGCTCATCGCCTCCTATGAACGTCGACTCACGCCCGCAGTCGAGAAGCTGTACGAAGCAACCATGACCATGTCCTTGGACATGCTCGACGCCTTCGAGGCAGCGGGGATGACCGATCTGGACATGACGGACCCCGAATCCGCACAGCAGATGATGGAAACCATGCAAGCAATCTGGGCGGACATTGGCAAGGACATGCAGAAGAAGTCCAAGGCAATCGCGGATCTGAATCGCAAGACACTCAGGAGTGTTCGGGTTCGTTTATCGCCGGAGCATGCCCGCGATTTGCGCCACAACTACTACCGCCGGGCATTTCCGATGGCTCCGGCCGATCCGAACTCCGCACAGAAGCGGATCGCCGCGGCGTTGCGTCTGACGCAGCTCACGGAGGATCAGCGACTGGCGATCACAGACGCTGCGCAAACCCACCAGCGCAGCCACGATCGCATTACCGACGAGATGATCAAGTTCATCGAAGACTACAACGAAGGCCGCTCGATGTTCGACTTCGCCTTCGATCAGGATGCGTGGAGGGACTATACCGAGAAGCTCCAGAGTTTTTCGGGGCGGTGGCGGGAGCTGAACGAGTCTGCCAACGCGTCATTGGAGGCGCAGCTGGGACCGGAGCTTGCGGCGAAACTCAGCGATCCGCGCGCAATCCGTCAGAGGACTCTTGCTGAGGCGGAGTCCGACACTGGAGAGACGACCGCAGCCGACCCGCCCCACGAGCAGCCACGAGACCAGTTCGGCCGACCACTTGGGGCGGCTGTCGCGATCAGCGGTCACGAACTTGATCGCTACGCCGAGAAGCTCAGTCTCACCGACGAGCAGCAAGCGGTCGTCCAACTCCTTCATGAGGAGTACCGGACCAAGTACGCCGAGCAGGCCAAGCAACAAGCACAAAAGGCACAGGAAAAACAGAGAGCGCTCTTCGCGGCGGCCCAGGACGATCAGAGCGGCATGGGCATGATCGACATCCAATTGTGGATGCAGGATACGCAGGATCGCACGATCAAGGTTCTCGAGGCTGCGGACGAGGCATTCTTTAGCGATCTCGCGCTCATGCTCTCAGAGACTGCGCCCACAGAGCAACTTGATCGACTACGGCTTGCTCGTCAACGTCGCCTGTTCGGTCAGCGACCCAACCAATACGCGTTCGGCTTTCCCGGCATTCCCGGCACCGAATCCAATGAATCGTCAGTCGATCTTTCCGCCCTCGTGGACGACTCCGAAATCGATGCGGTCAAGACTGACGACATCGATGCGCTTCTTAAGGAGTACGAGAAGACACTCACGCGCGCGTTTCGTACCCGCTACGAGTCCGGCCTAGCCGCGCAGCGCCGGCAGACCGAGGCGATGGCTGAGATGATGCGCCGGCAGCGGGAAGGCGACACCGATGGCGTCATGGCCTTCGGCATGGAATACCAGCAGATGCTGCAGGACGTTCGTAAGCCGGTGGAGGACGCTGACAAAGAAATCACCCAGCTCAACCGCGACATGCTGGCACAGATCACGGTCGCGCTTGACGACCGGTCGGCTCGAAAGTTCCGCGCCGCCTATCGGCGTAAGGCCTTCCCCGACGTTTACAACGAACCGAACTCCGGCGAAAAGTACATCGAGGCCGCGATGAAACTTCGCCAGCTCTCCGACGACCAGCGACTCGCGATCGAACTGCACCGCGTCGAGTACCAGCCGGTTTACGAGAACCTTTGCAACCAGATGGTCGAGATACATTCTCAATCCAGCGGTCGCGGCAGCTTCACCGATCCCGGCTACATGCAGGAGTACATGCAGCGGCAGCAGAAGCTGGAAGTCATCAAGTTTGACCGCAGTGAGCTCAACGCCAAGGCGCGGCGGCGCCTGCGCCAGATCCTCACGCCGGAACAGTTAGCGAGAATCGGTCTGGCGCCGGAAGAGCTCCCGTCGCCGAACGATCGTCCGTTCATCATTGAAGCGACTTCCGGCGGCTAGCGCGTCGGGCTCCGGAGCTACGCTTTCTCGCTCACCAACGTGAACCGGCCGAAGAGGTGGCGATGGTAGGTCGGGGTCTCAAGTCCGACGCGCTTGGCCAAGTCCAGTACCTCGCGCCGTGTGAAGCCCGCCGCAACGCTCACCACGGCATCGTGCTTGACCATCGCCGGGGCGCGGATCGTCAACACTCGCACCGCGAGCTTCTCGATCGGTCCGCGCACAAGATCGTTCCAGATCAGCCCGCGCGTGGTCAATCGATCCATGATGCGCAGCACCGTCATCACCTCGATGTCGCCCAGATGGTGCAGAAACATTCCGGCATGGGCGTAGTCGAACGCGCGCGGCTCGAACAGGTCCGTCAAATGGCGCGCGTCCGCCTGCACGAGCTCGATGTCGCCTCGTTCGCCGACCTGGTCTCGTGCGACGGCCAGAGTCGTCTCGTGCAGATCGACGGCGGTGATGTGAACCGGATGTTGTGAGGTTGAGGCCCAGTCCGAGATCGCCAGCGGGATATCCGCCGAGCCTGTCCCGAGGTCGAGGATCCGGATGGTCTGCCGGCTCGGCCAGTCTGCCGACCACCGCTGAAGATGTTTCAGGACGGCCGCCGCCCCGCCGAGGCGGCGATTCACCGTGCGGATGAAGCGCAGCGACGCCTCCAATTCGGCCCGATCGACCTTCGGATCGTCCATGAGTTCGGGCGTGCATCGCCGGGCGGTCAGCATCGACATCTCGGCTCAAGCGTAGCGGGGAGTTCACCGGCGAGGCGGCGATCGGCTCTGGCGGGGTCGTTTGGCGGGCAAACGGGGGAATCTACGGCCGTGGGCGGCTTGATCTTGCCGGCACCGATACACTATTGACTATGACGCAAGCGCCGTCGGCCAAGCCCCACCAGGTTGCTGAGCCGGTCGAGAAGGCTGCCCCCGAGCCTCCCGCCCGCAAGCGGGTGACCCTTAGAACCATCGCGAAGTTCGCCCAGCGTGGCGAGAAATTCGCCTGTCTAACCTGCTATGACGTGACCACCGCCCGCTGGTTGGAGCGAGCCGGCGTTCCGCTGTTGCTGGTCGGCGACACTGCGGCAGAGGTCATCCTCGGCCTGCCGGGGACGATCCATGCCCCGTTGGATTTTCTCATCACCATCACCGCTGCGGTCAAGCGAGGCGCACCCAATTCGCTCGTCATGGCCGACATGCCGTTTCTGAGCTACCAGGCCGACGATGCTGAGGGCATTCACAACGCCGGGCGATTCATGACCGAAGGCCTGGCCGATCTTGTGAAGATCGAGGCCGACCGCTCGTTCGCCCCCCTCGTCGAGAAGATGGTTCGGGCAGGGATTCCCGTGGTCGGCCATATCGGTTCCCGACCCCAGCAATCGAAAGTTCGAGGCGGATATCGCTCCGTCGGGCGCACCGCCGCTCAAGCGGGTCCGTTGGTTGACGACGCCATCGCCCTGGAGAAAGCCGGGGCGACCATGCTTTTGATCGAAGCCTGCCCCGACGAAGTTTCCCAGCGCATCGTCCAAGAGACTTCGATTCCGGTCATCGGCTGCGGGGCTGGGCCGTCCTGTCACGGCCAGATCGTCGTCCTGCAAGATCTTCTCGGACTCACCGACTGGCAACCGTCGTTCGCCCGGCCGATCACCGCCCTGGGCGACGGGATCATCGCCGCCGCCCAGCGATGGATCGAGATGGTTCGAGCATCCGAGCTGGGCGAGCATCCGTACACCATGAACGAAGGAGAGCTCGACAAGTTCGTCCAGCAGAGGCCATAGGCATCCGCCGTCGGCCGGAACGGGTGAAACGTGGCCCACACAACGCCCAATGTGAATGTCGGCGTTCGGGCGTATTCTTGAGAGGAATCCACACCATGCGCAAGCTGCACAGCTACGGTCCGAGCTTGATCGTCCTGGCCACCGCCCTGGCCGTGCTCGTCATCGGCCCGTTTGCGGTGCAGGAACTGACCTTCGCCCATTCCAAAGCTCGGATCATCCAGGCGAGTGAGCGCTTGGAGAACAATGGAATCCTCGAGGAGCTGAATCAGGCCTATCGCGACATCGCCACCTTGGTGGAGCCGTCCGTCGTCCACATCTCCGCCACGCAAATCTCGTGGGACCGCTGGGGCAATCGGCGAGAGAGCACTTCGTCCGGTTCCGGATGGATCTATGACAACGAAGGCCACATCGTCACCAACTATCACGTCGTCAAGGACGCCGATCGCATCCAGGTCCAGCTCCACACCGGCAAGCTTCGAGACGCCGAGTTGGTCGAGTTCGATAAATTCACCGACATCGCCGTAATCCAGATTCCCGCGGCGAGACTTCACCCGGCCGCCCTGGCTGAAGAGGAGGATCAAGTCAAACAGGGAGATCTCGTCTTCGCCTTTGGCTCGCCGTTTGACTTTCGGTTCTCCATGTCGTCCGGCGTTGTTTCGGGGACGGGTCGCCACGTCGGCGTGATCCGTGATGATCGCGGAAGGCCCATCGGCTACGAGAACTTCATTCAAGTCGACGCCGCCATCAACCCCGGCAATTCGGGCGGTCCGCTTACTGACGTACGCGGTCGAGTCATCGGCATGAACACCGCCATCGCCACGGGAAGGCAAAGCTCGTTTGATGAGGGGCAGTTCGCCGGAATCGGATTGGCCATCCCGATCGACATGATTGTGCCGGTCGTTGATCAACTCATAAGTACGGGCGTGGTCGCAAAGGGTTATCTGGGGATCGAAGGGGCGAATCTAGCGGCCCCTAAACTACAGGAACTGGAGTTACGCGGTTTCGGCGGCCGTGGCGTGAAAGTTACCCGCTCTCATGAGGGTGGGCCCGCGTTCACGGCCGGGGTAAGAAGCGACGATATCATCACCCATGTGAACGACGCCGCGGTCGGCACAATGAACCAGCTTCGATCGGTGATCTCGTCCATGCTCCCCGGTGATATTGCCAGGCTTCGTATCTGGCGCGACTCCGAAGATAAAGCTCAAGGAGTTGTCCGTACGATTCAGGTTCGACTGGCGCGCCTGGATACCGTGCAGGTCGCAGGCGTACTCCCTTCCGATCATCCCCTTGACAGTCTCCGGGTGCTGGGTCTTGCCCGTATTGACACGAGCACACATAGACTTGCGCGAGAATATGACGTTCCGTTCAGAGAAGGCGTGATCGTACAGGCGGTCGTGCCCGGATCGCAGTTGGACGGCGTTGTTGACCCTGGCTGGATCATTGTGCGGGTCAATGACCGCTTGGTCCGCGACGTGGACGAGTTCTTCGGCTATATGGAACGGCTTGATCTGCAAAGGGGTGTTCGCGTGACTTTCGTGCGACCTAACGGGATCACCTTCAGCCCTCGCCTTGCAGCACCGAGCAATCGCTAATATCTCACGTCAACTGTCACGCTTCAAACCGATTGATTGCGGTGCCGTACACCAATTCGGCGTGCAAGTCGATACAATCGACCAATCATGGCACGAACGGTTCTCTCACCCCAGACTGATGAACCCAATGCACCGTTGCTCGATGTACGAAATCTCTGCACCTACTTCCCCATTCGCACCGGCATCCTTCAACGCGTGAGAGGATTTGTCAAAGCCGTTGACGGCGTCAGCTTTCATATCAACGCCGGTGAGACGCTCGGGCTGGTCGGCGAGTCCGGCTGCGGCAAGACGACCGTCGGCCGAACGATACTCCGGCTGATCCCCGCCACCAGCGGTCAGGTTCTGTATCGCGGTCGCAATCTGTTTGAACTGTCAGGCTCTGAAATGCGCCGCCTGCGCCGCGAGATGCAGATCATCTTCCAGGATCCGGTCGGGTCGCTCAATCCACGCATGCGCGTGGGAAGAATCGTCGGCGAACCGCTCGAAGTGCACGGCCTGGCCCGGGGCGAGCAGCTCCGGCAACGTGTCGGCGATCTCCTTGAGCGCTGCGGGCTTTGGCCCGGCGCAGCCGAACGGTTCCCGCACGAGTTCTCCGGCGGCCAACGCCAGCGCATCGGCATCGCCCGGGCGCTCGCCCTGCAACCCAAACTCATCATCTGCGACGAGCCCACCAGTGCGCTGGATGTCTCAATTCAATCACAAATCCTCAATCTGCTCGCCGAGCTTCAGGATGAGTTTCAACTCTCGTACCTTTTCATCAGCCACGACATGGCGGTAATACATCACGTCTGCGATCGCATCGCCGTGATGTTCAACGGGCATATCGTTGAGCAAGGCAGTCGCGACGAGATCATCAACGACCCGCAGCATGCGTACACCAAGGCGCTGCTCGGTGCGGTTCCGCAGCCCTTCCCACAATAGCGAGGTGTCTTGCCGTGGCGGATCAACTCAAATACAAAGTTCGTGTTGCAGGCGGGAAGGAGTACGGTCCGGCCGATATGGCGCAGCTCGAGCGTTGGGCACAGGAAGGCCGCATACCGTCCGATGCGATGCTCGTTCCAGAGGATGCGCGCGAGCCGTATCCAGCCGCCGATGAACCGCGCTTGCGAGCGCATATCCTCGCACCGCCGACACGCTCCACCGGCGTTGTTGAACCCAGCGCGCACGAGGGACCGGCCCTTGTTCCCTATAAGAACCCCGCTGCGTTAGTCGGGTATTACTTGAGCATCTTCTCGTGCATTCCCTTCATCGGTCTCGTCCTTGGCCCGATCTCTATCTTCCTCGGAATCCGAGGCCTCATTCAGGTCTCGCGTCAACCGGAGCGCAAAGGAACCGTTCATGCCTGGATTGCGATCGCCCTAGGACTCATTGGGACGGCGATCGGCGTCCTCATGCTCATCGCTATGTTCAGTGGCTTCCTCGGACCGTGATGAATTCGCGTTCCTTTGTGAAGACCGCGCGCTGATTCCATACCCCTCCAATTCCACTACAATAAGTAATCCAATGGTCCCCGAGAATCGACGCCATGCGCGAATATCTGAACCTGCTGCGTCATACGCTTGACCACGGCGTCCCCAAGGACGATCGAACCGGGACCGGCACGCTCAGCGTCTTCGGGTACCAGATGCGCTTCGACTTGCGTGAAGGCTTCCCGCTGGTCACCACCAAGAAGCTGCACCTGCGATCGATCATCCACGAACTGCTGTGGTTCTTGCGCGGCGATACGAACATTGAATACCTCAACGAGCACGGCGTTAGAATATGGGACGAATGGGCTGACAAGGACACCGGCGATCTCGGTCCGATCTATGGCCGGCAATGGCGTTCCTGGCCGACGCCCGACGGTACACACATCGATCAGATTTCGCAGGTGATCGATGAGATCAAGACCAATCCCGATTCACGGCGACTCATCGTCAGCGCCTGGAACGTCGCCGACCTTGAGGCGATGGCGCTGCAACCGTGTCACGTACTTTTTCAATTCTATGTTGCGGACGGGAAACTCAGTTGCCAGTTGTACCAGCGCTCGGCGGACCTGTTCCTCGGCGTGCCGTTTAACATCGCTTCGTATGCGCTGCTCACGATGATGATTGCGCAGGTGACCAACCTTGAAGTCGGCGACTTCGTTCACACCTTCGGCGACGCGCATCTTTATTCCAATCATCTAGAGAAAGCAGAAGAACAACTTACGCGCCAGCCTCGAGCATTACCCACGATGCGGATCAATCCACAGGTGACGTCGATCTTCGACTTCACATACGACGATTTCGAGCTACTGAACTACAATCCTCATCCACACATTCCCGCCCCGGTTGCGGTATGAAGATCTCCGTAATCGCAGCCATGTCCCAGAACCGGGTCATCGGGCGTGACGGCTCGCTGCCCTGGCATCTGCCGACTGATCTTGCTCGATTCAAATCCATCACCACCGGCCATACCGTCATCATGGGGCGCAAAACATACGAGTCCGTCGGCAAACCGTTGCCCAACCGTCGAACGATCATCATCACGCGAAACAACGACTATCAATGCGCGGGCGTCTTCATCGCCCACAGTTTGGATGAGGCGCTGGATCATGCGGCTCACGAGGATGAGATATTTGTCCTGGGCGGCGAGGCCGTCTACCGAATAGCACTACCGCGCGCGGATCGTCTATACCTCACGATCATTCACGCCACGATCGAAGGCGACACCTATTTCCCAACATTGGATTTCGATGACTGGAAACTCGTCGAGGACGAGCGCCATGAAGCCGACGATCGACACGCGTATGCGTTCAGCTTCCGACGTTATGAGCGCACGTCTACTCCACAGGCTCAGCCCGAATCGTGATCAGTCCGATCAACGGTTCCTCGTCGGTCGTCTGAATCTCGACCAGGCGAACGGGTGTCGGGTCATCGGACCGGAACAATCCGCCCGCGTTGAGCGACTCGCCTCGCTCGTCGTAGAAATCCCACAGCGACACCCGTAGCGTTGCGCCGGCGGGGAGCGATTCGATCCGGCTCGCGTACCGTTGATTGATCCACAAGTCGAAATCGGTGTAAGCGTGCGTCGTGGCATTCACCAGCTCAATGGACGTGTCTTGGCGAAAGACCTGAATGTTGACCGAGTTCGCGTGATGGAGGTGATGCGGATAGGGCCGGGTCGCCCGGGCCGGATCATAGCGGACGTCCTGACATCCGAGCACAAGTCCGCCCAGCAGGAGGCCCGCCGCAAGCCTGCGTATTCGCGTTGAAAGCTCGCTTCTCATCACACCGCCAGCTTACCATTTCACAGCGAGGCGTGGGATCGCCGTGCCAAATGACCTAATCCTTCATCTGTATGCAGCGCTAATCCGCAGCCGTGCGGTTCAAGAGCCGCAGCTCGTCGCGGATCTCACGCAGGCGCGTCAACGCTGCGGGAGAGGAATACCCAGCCGACGGCACGGGCAGCATCGCCCGGCGGCGGTCCTCGGGGTCGCCCAGCCCCGCATCACGATACCCCTTGAGCAAGGCGAGGATCTGATCGCGCACCTCAGCCGGGTTCTTGATCCCGCGAAAAACACCTTGATGCCCGTGCATGTGTGGGAACGCCCCGGGGCCGCGCTTGCCTTCGGATTTGCCGCCCGCTCCGCCCGCTGTCTCCACCACCAGGTTGGAAATCCCCAGCAGCCGTTCGATCGGGCCTTGATGAATCTTCAGATTCTGCACGTTGGCGTAGGTGAACGTCGCCTCGTGGATGAGGAGCACGCCTTCGCGGATGCGCAGGCTCCGGTCCGTGACGATGTAGTAGCGCATGTCGTAGTCCAGCCGAATCAAGAAATATTTCACGATCGTAAGAAGAAGCGTGATACCAACAACCGCATAGACAAGGGCGATTTCCTCCCACGCGCCGCTCTCATTCGTATACGCCAAGACAACGAACACAATCTCACTGATCAGGCCGACCGCGAAGCCCAGTCCCCACGTGATGATCTGATACGTAAGGAAGTTCGGCGCCGCCCGGAACGTCTGCACAGATTCCGGCGATCCAACGGGCGGATCCGGCGGCCCGGTCGGTGCTCTGAGCAACCGCAATAGTGGTGGTCTGATGCGCTTGAAGATCATTGTTCTGCGCCCCCCTGCCGACGACGAAGTGCGCGAATCTCATCGCGAATATCCGTTAGTAGTGCGACGGCCTCGTCGGCTCCGTCCGGCGCTGTCGCCGTAGTCGTTCCTTGCCCGTCGCCGGTCGAAACAGGGTCCTGGTCGCCGAAGCGCGCCCCGCGCATCTTGGAATACAAAAAATCGCGAAGCGCATCATACTCGGTCAACCCCACAATCGACATTTCCGCCGAGCCGCTTCCCGACGCCGTCTGAATCTGCACCGTCGCCAGCCCCAACCAGCGCTCCAGCAGCCCGCGCGAGACGTGGATGTCTTGAATCCGAGCGTACGTCAGGTTGATCTCCTTGCGCCACAGCAGCCCCCACGACATCGCGATACCCTCACCATCGAAGCGGTACTTCAGCGTCTGGTACTTGAAATACAGCCGAAGGAAGATGATCGGAAACAGCACCGTGGTCAGTAGGCTGCGCAGCGTGTACAGCGTCAGCAGCTTCTGGTGCGGACGGGTAATGTCGTATATCTGTTGCTGTTGGGACTGATCCATATATTCTCCCTTGGGCTGCGGCCAGCCATCACAGTCATTGGCACGATGCGGACTCGTCTTTCATCGCTCCATAATGGCTGAGATGACTCACGGCAGGTCCCTGCTCTATCATCACAGGCAATGTCTGTCAATCTCGACCCAACCGTGCTGACGTGTCGGCGATTCGATCGCCCAATTGAGCGGATCGCTGAAGGTATGACGCTCGATTCGCGCATCAGTCAGCTCGCACCCGGCTTCGATGCGCCGTTCTTCCAAGCAGGATTGGCTGGGTATTCCGACGCGGCAATGCGACTCGTCGCGCGGCGCCACGGCTGCCCATACTGTATCACCGAAGCGCTTCTGGACGTTACGCTGATCAACGGCGGCAAGGGTCGCGTGCGTGAAGACCCTGATCTGTTGGCGGCGGAGTGTGGTACAGGCGATCCTGATGAGAACCGCGCAGCCGGTCTCGACGACCACCCCATCGCCGGCCAGATCATGGGCACGAACCCCGATGAAATGGCGCGCGGCTGCGAAATCCTCGTCTCGATGAACTACGACGTCATCGACGTCAACTTCGCCTGCCCCGTGAAAAAAATCAGGAAGCGGAACCGCGGCGGGCATCTGCTGACGGACCCGGATGGGGCGATCGCGGTGCTCAAAGCTGTGCGTGAGGTCGTGCCCGGTCATATCCCCACGTCCGTGAAGTTACGACGATCGTACGACGACACGCCGGAGATGGCATGCAACTTTGAGCGCATCTTCAACGCCGCCTACGAGCTTGGCTATGCGTGGACAACCGTGCATGGCCGAACCGTCCAGCAGAAATACGTCGGGCCGAGCCGGTGGGAGTTCGTACGCGATCTCGTGAAGCGCCATCCGGACAAGATCATCTTCGGCTCTGGTGACGTCTTCCAAGCTCACGACATCTTCGCGATGATCGAATTCACCGGCGTTCACGCTGTCGGCGTAGCACGAGGCTGTATCGGCAATCCGTGGATATTCCGCCAGGCGCGGCAGCTCATGGCCGGCGAAGAATCGGTCAAGCCCACACTTGCCGAGCAACGCCAGGCGCTGCTCGATCACTTTGAGCTGTCGGTGCGTTTACATGGCGAGCGACGGGCCTCGAAAATGATGCGCAAGTTCGGGATCAAGTTCGCGGCCCATCACCCCGAGCCCGCCAAGGTCAAGGCCGAGTTTATTCAGTGCAAATCAATTGCGGATTGGCACGAAGTGATCACCCAGCAGTACGCATCTTCTGTGTAAGGCCGGCGCTGGCATCGCCGGTCTTCTTTGGTTTACCCCACTGCCGCCGCGCGCTTGCGTCCTACCAACCTCGCGCCGATGAGCACGCCGACCAAGCCGATCACAGGGTTTCCGAGCAGCATCACCGTAGGCTCCTGGGAAGACTGCGTCGCTTCGAACATCGTTACGCTGTCTTCACGCGCAGTCGGCCGATCCTCTCGCGGCGCGGCCAGCTTAAAACCAGCGTCGACAAATCCCAAGACAAGCACGAGCCCCGCAAGAACCATCGCGGCTTTGGATCCTTTGGCTGCAATCGTTGCGCAGACAGCGCCGCCGATCATTGCTGCAATCAGGCCAGCTACGAACATCATGATCATCCAGGTCGTCGATATTTCCCAAAGACCTTCTTTGTATGCGCTATCTTGGCCAAACACCATCCAGGCCGCGGCGAACGAGCCGATGACCACGCCCGCCATAACAAAGTATCCCACGATTACGCCGAGAATTGCGCGTCCCATGATTCGTCTCCTAACCAGTTCGTAGTTGTATCACGCGGGGCGGAG
>JADFGE010000022.1 GCA_022567855.1 Planctomycetota bacterium
GAGGGCGTCAGATGAGTCAGCCTATTTGCGCGCAGCTTTGTTGCTGGCGGCGGCGGCGCGCCTCCACTTGATCCTGGGAATCTCCACGGCCGCGCCGCCCGCCGCCTCGATCTTCGCCCGGGCCGAAGCGGAGAACTTCTCAGCCGTGACCGTGAGCTTCTTGGTCAGCTCCCCTTCCCCGAGCACCTTCAGGGGCAGCTTGGCGTCGCGGATCACCCCGGCCTCGGCTAAGGTCCGCGCGTCTACCTCCGCCCCCTTGTTACAACAACGTTCAAGCGACTTGACGTTCACGACGGCATACAAATGGCGGAACTGGGTGTTGGTGAAGCCGCGCTTGGGCATACGCCGAATCAGCGGCATCTGCCCACCCTCGTAGCCGGCGCGCCTCGACCAGCCTGCCCGTGAAGCGGCGCCCTTGTGGCCTCGGCCGCTGGTCTTGCCATGGCCGCTGCCACGACCGCGCCCGATGCGCTTTCGCGCCCGGTGACGGCCGACCTTCTCTGTGATCTCGTGGATCATCATGATAATGCGAACTCCAACTCACCAAACAACGATACGGCCCGGAAGACCTCTAGAGACCTCACGTACTGGACGCCGGAGGTTGCTCGGGCGATGACTCGGGGGGCGGCGGCGGGCTCACCGAGGGATCCCCACCCGAGTCTTGCACGACTGGGGGCGCTACACCAGCGCTCTGAGCGGCGCGCTTGGCAGCGTCCGCGGCCACTTCTCGGCGTCGTCCACGGCCTCCTCCCCCACCGCGACGTCCTCCGCCGCGCGGTCTGCCTTTCCCTCGTCCCCTGGATTCACCAACGACATTCACCGGCGCGGCCGCTTTCTCCCCCGATCCGCTGGTCGGCATGAACGCCTTGCCGCGCTCTATCGCCTCTTCCACTTCCGTCGATCCGATCACAACGCCGCGCAGCGACTCCACCGTCTCCTTGGACCGAAGTTGCCCCAATCCGTTCAGCACGGCTTTGACCAGGTTCTTGGAATTGTTCGATCCATACGACTTGGTCAGACAATCCTGCACGCCGACCATTTCCAGCGGCGCGCGAACCGAAGCCCCGGCGATAACGCCCGTCCCCGGCGAGGCCGGCAGCAGTCTCACCATGCACGCGCCGAATCTACCCGTCACCGCATGCGGCAACGTCCGGCCGAAGATCGGATACGACCGCATCTTCCGTCGCGCTTCCTTCTGTGCCTTTTCAATCGCCGGCGGCACCTGGTTCGCCTTGCCGTACCCGATGCCGACCCGGCCTTGGCGATCACCCACCACGACCAGCGACGAGAAGCTGAAGCGTCGGCCTCCCTTGACCGTGGCGGCGGTTCTGAAGACACCCACCGTCGTTGATTCGAGCGCTGCGGATTCGTCGAGTATTTCTGCCATTCGTCGTGCTCACCCTGCCGAGACGGACGGTGTCGCGGTCCTTTCGATCCATCCGCGATTTCTTGTCTCGTCTCGTTGTCGTCGTTTGTTTTGTGTCATTCGTGCGACGCTTAGAACTTCAACCCACCCTTGCGAGCCGCCTCGGCCAAGGCCTTGATCCGCCCGTGGTAGGCATACCCATTTCGATCGAAGACAACCTCGGTGATCCCGGCTTTCTTGGCCTTTTCCGCCAGTGTCTTTCCAACCCCGGCGGCGGCGGCGCAGTTGCCGCCAGCGCTGCCAGCACCCTTGGTCGGCGAGGTCGAAGCATCAATCAGGGTGCGACCGGCCAGATCATCGATCACTTGAGCATAGATGTGCTTGAGGCTGCGAAAAACGGTCAGTCGCGGCCGGCTGGGCACGCCGATCACGCGCTTTCGAACGCCGGCCTTTCGCCGCAAGCGCCGCACCGTTTTCGATTTGACCCGTTCCATGTGAACCGCTCCTTTGCACTGCATCATGCAGCGCCGCACCTACGCTCCAAACACCTTGCCTTGCTTTCGAATGATAATCTCCCCGACGTACTTGATGCCTTTGCCGTTGTAGGGTTCCGGCGGTCTCTTCGCGCGTATCTGGGCCGCCAACTGACCCACCGCCTGCTTGTCGGCCCCACTAACCGTGATGAAGGCCTTCTCCACCGCCACTTCAACGCCGCCGGGCACGGGGAGATCAACGGGGTGACAATAGCCAATGTTCAGTTGGATCGTCTGGCCCATCGCCTTGGCGTTCCATCCCACACCGACCACTTCCAACCGCTTGGTGTACCCCTCCGAGACGCCCTTGATCATGTTGGCGACCAACGAGCGGGTCAGCCCCCAATACGCCCGCATCTGCCGCTCGCCCATCTGGTCCCGCGGAATCGAGCAGATGATGCGGTTCTCAGCCTCGTTCCACGTCACCGCGATTTCCGGGCGGTGAACCATCGAGAGCTTTCCGCGCGGACCTTCGACCGCCACCGTGCGCGTCTGTGGATCGATCGTCACTTTCACGCCGGACGGAACGTCAACTGGCTTTTTTCCTACTCGGGACATTCTGGCAGTAGCTCTTCTGTGCGGGCATCAGCGCCCGGTAAACATCGATCATCAGGTGACAACGGCAACGACCTCGCCGCCGATGTTCTCTTCTCGACAGCGGCGGTCGCTCAGAACCCCCTTGCTCGTGGAGACGATGGCGATGCCCAGTCCCTGCAACGGGCGGGGCAGATCACCGACGCGACTATAGACGCGCCGCCCGACCTTGGACACTCGGTCGATGCTGTGGATGATCTGCTCTCCGCGCGGACCGTACTTCAGTTGCACGCGAAGGATCCCCTGGCGACCGTCGTCGATCACGTCGTACGACTTGATATACCCTTCCGCAACGAGAACCCCGGCCACGCCTTGGTTGAGCTTGTTGTTGAGGCAGTCAACCGTCGGGGCCTGGTTGCGAATCGCGTTGCGAACGCGGGTCAGCATGTCAGCGGTCAGATCTTGTAGGGACATTGTTCCCTCCAAAGAAGTCGGGGAGCACCGCAAAGCCCTGGCCCGCGATCCGGGCCGCTTGACTCGTCAGTCCGTTGCATCACCAGCTTGCCTTTCTCATACCGGGGATCATGCCTTGGAGCGCGAGTTCGCGCAGGACGATCCGGCTCACGCCGAATTTCCGGTACACACCGCGGGCACGGCCGGTGATCTGACAACGGTTGCGCTTCCGTGTTGAGAATTTCGGTTCCTTTTTCATTCGGGCGAAGACTCGTTTGCTAGCCATTTACTTTATCTTTCGGATTTGTAACTCGTGGCAGGATCAAGCCGTCGGGCGGACGGCGCCGACTCCCTGCTCGGGCCGGACGAACGGCATGCCGAGCTGAGCGAGCACGAACGTGCTCATTTGGGGGTTGGACTTCTCGAAAACGATATTGATGTTCATTCCGTGGGTGAGGCTGACGTTGGCCATGTTGATCTCAGGCCAGACGGCTTGCTCAACCAAACCCATGGAGTAACTGCCGCCGGGGTCGAAGGCGGTGTCCTTCAGCCCGCGGAAGTCGCGGATGCGAGGGATGGCGAGGTTGATGAGACGATCGAGGAAGTGCCACATTCGATCTCCGTGCAACGTCACCATGAGCGCGGAGGGCGCGCCGGCGCGCACCTTGAAATTCGACACCGACTTTTTCGCCATGATCGTAATCGGCCGTTGCCCCGTAATGACAGACAGTGTCTCGGCCACCGTGTCGCGGACCTCCGGCTTGAGCTTCTGATTCTCCAGATACCGTCCCACGCCGCAGTTGATCACGATCTTGACCATTCGGGGCAATTGGTGAACATTGCGCAAAGCGAACTTCTCCATGACCGCCGGGGCGACGGTCTCCTGGTAAAGTTTCCGGAGTCGAGGGAGTTCTCGTTGCGCAATCATGATCTGGGTCCTAGCTGTCCTTCTTTGGCGCGGATTTCGTCCGGGCCGGCTTCTTGGTCGGCTTGCGGAGCACGTGCAGCTCTTTGCCGCCCCTGACCGCCACACGATACTTCGATCCGTCCGGCTTGCTCACGAATCTCACCCGCGTCGGCTTTCCGTCCACGACCGGGCTAACGTTGCTGGCGTGGATGGGCATTTCCCGCCGGACGATGCCGCCTTGCGGGTTGGCCTGCGAGGGTTTGAGATGCTTGGCACGGATGTTGATCCCCTGCACGACCACGCGGCCGGCCTTCGGCAGCACACGGAGCACCTCCCCCGTCGCGCCACGGTCGTTGCCGGCGGTAACAATCACCGTATCGCCTTTAAGGATATGACGGGGCATGTCAGATTACCTCAGACGCCAGAGAAACGATCTTCATGTAGTTCTTCTCGCGCAGCTCCCTGGCCACGGCGCCGAAGATGCGGGTTCCGCGCGGATTCCCGTCGTCGTCGATCAACACGCACGCATTGGAATCAAAGCGAACATACGACCCATCGCTTCGGCGGGTCGGGCTCTTGGTGCGGACGATCACAGCCCGCACCTTATCGCCGGTCTTGACTTCAGCGTTGGGCAGCGCCTTCTTGACCGTGCAGACGATGCGATCGCCGATCCGCGCGGTGCGTCGGGTGCCCCTTCCGCGCGCGGTCGATCCGCCGAGGACGCCGATGACCAAGATCACCTTCGCCCCACTGTTGTCTGCTACGACGAGTCTGGATTCCTTCTGAATCATGCGTATCTCTGCAACAAGTCCGTACTTGATCCTCGAACTAAGCGGTGGGCTCCGACCCGGCCCCAACCGATGCGCTCCCCGATGCCGGCACCAACACTCGGACAACCACCCACGATTTGGTCTTGGAGACCCGACGGCAATGGGCGATCTCAACCCGATCACCCTTCTTGGAGCAATTCTCCTCATCGTGAACGTGAAGCACCGTTCGGCGTCGGATGTACTTGCCGTACTTCGGATGCTTCACGCTGAATTTGATCACGACCTTACGAGTCTTGTCCCGCAGGTCGGATTCGACGACCCCGACCTTTCGAGGCGAGCGTTGCGACGGCTTGATTTCTATTTTTTGTAGCACGGTTATTCCTACGACGTTTTCTCGGGCGACGACTTACTCACGCGCCGGGCCGTTTGCTCCGTCAACAGCCGAGCAATGTCCCCACGTGTCTTCTTGAACTGCGAGGTGTCCTCGATCTTTTCCGTCACCGCTTGTGTTCGAAGATCGAACATCCAGCGGCGCAGGCGCTTCACCTCTACGGTCAGTTCGTCATCGGACAGTTTGTGAACTTCTTTGGCTTTCATGGCTAACAGTCAACTCAGATCGAAACCTCCGGATCAATCCTTCACGCGGGGAGGTTCCTACGGAACATCACCGCGTCGCGGCGTGGTCTACACGGCCAGGCGCCTCCTTACGAAGCGGCACCGCACGGGCATCTTGTGGGCGATGCGTGCGAAGGCCTCTTTGGCGATCAGCTCCGGAACGCCGGCGATCTCATAGAGCATGGTGCCGGGTTTCACCCGCGCCGCCCAGTAGGCCGTGTCCGCCTTGCCCTTACCCATTCGCGTCTCCAGCGGCTTCTTGGAAACCGGTTTGTCGGGGAAAATCCGAATAAAGACCTTGCCCTGGCGGCGCAGGAAGTGCTGGGCGGCGATTCGCCCCGCCTCGATCTGACGGGCGGTGACCCAGTGCAGCTCCAGCGCCTGAAGCCCGTAATCTCCGAACGCAACATAGTTGCCGCGCGTCGCCTTGCCTTTGAGACGACCGCGCATCTGCTTTCGGAACTTGATTCGCTTGGGCATCGAAGGCATAAAAACAATTCCTCACCTGATCGTGAACAACCTCAACTAGCGTCGGCCTCGAGCCCGAGCCCGGGCGCCCGCCGCCTTGGAGGCCGCCTGCTCGTCCTCCAGATCCGTATACATTCCTTTGAACACCCACACCTTGACACCGATCGTTCCGTGCTTTGTGAGGCTATGGACCATCGCGTAATCGATGTTCGCCTGCAACGTTGACAGCGGGAGGCTCCCTAAGCGCGTATCGAGTCGTCGCGACATCTCCGATCCGCCGAGGCGCCCGGCAAGCAGGATCCGTGCGCCCTTGGCCCCAGCCTGCATCGCGCCTTCGCACCGTTGCTTGACAAGCCGGCGGAAGTTGGCTCGTTTCTTGAGCTGCTCCGCCACCGCCTCCGCGATCAGGGTTGCATCCGTATCGGGATTCTGAATCTCGATGATCTTGACCGACACCTTGCGCCCCGTGAGCGCCTGAAGCGACTGCGTCAGTTGATCGATCTCCTGTCCCTTGGGCCCGATGACGAGCCCGGGTCGCGCGGTCTTGACAATGATCGTCAACTCCTCACGAGTCCGCTCGATATAGATATCCGACACCGCCGCAAAGGGAGGGGTTCGATTGAGCCGCTGGTCGACGTACTTGCGTATGCGGTAGTCCTCCACCAGCAGCTCCGCGAAGAGCGCTTTGGGTGCATACCAGCGGGACTTGTGGCCCTCGGTAATCCCCACACGGAAGCCGAATGGATGTGTCTTTTGCCCCACGGATCAACTCCTCTCGTCCAACGACAGGTGCAGGTGGCTGGTGCGCTTCCTGATCGGGTGCGCTCGACCCCGGTCCTTCGGACGCCAGCGCTTCATCGTCGGCCCCTCATCGACCCGGGATTCGCTGACATAAAGGTTCTGAACATTCGCCTCCTTCTCTTCCGCATTGGCGATCGCGCTCTTGAGCACGGCCTTGAAGTACCAAGCCGCCCGTTTCTTCGAGAACGAAAGCGCCGTCATGGCATCGTCGATCCGTTGACCGCGGATCATCGCCGCGACAAGGCGCGCCTTGCGAGGCGCGATGCGGGCGAAGCGATGTATTGCCTGGTAAGCCATGGGATTCGCGGATCTCCGGGCGCCGCTAGCGACGCATCCTGACCCCCTCCTTCTTATTCGTATGGCCGCGGAACAGCCGCGTCAGGCTGAACTCGCCGAGCTTGTGCCCGACCATGTCTTCGGTGCAAAAGACGTCGATGAAATGCCGGCCGTTGTGGACCTGGAAGGTATGGCCGACGAACTCGGGGACGATGGTGCAGGCGCGAGCCCAGGTCTTGATGGGGATGCGCCGGTTCTGGTCGCTCAGTCTCTGGACCTTGCGAAACAGCTTCTCGTCAACATACGGGCCTTTTTTCAGTGATCGTGACATGACAATTACTTTCCGGTGCTACTCTTCATCGAAACCGCTTCGTGCCTTCGTGCCTCTCTTTACAGCTTAAGTTGTCCATAGCGTCTGGATTTACGGCGACGAAGGATGCGGGCGTCGGACCACTTGCCGCGTGGCCGGGTTCGACCGCCCTTGGACTTGGTGCCGGAGGCGCTGGCGGGCTCGCGCCACCCTTGGACCGGCCCTCACCGCCGCCCAGGGGGTGGCAGGCATGGTCCTTGGCGACACCGCGAACCTTGGGCTTGCGTCCCAGCCACCGGTTTCGCCCCGCCTTACCCAGGTTGATGTTCTGGTGATCCGTATTGCCGAGCTGCCCGATCGTCGCCCGACATTCAAGCGAGACCTGGCGCAGCTCCCCGGAGGGTAGGACCAGCGTCGCCCACCGGCCTTCCTTATTGCTCAGCCGGGCCCCGGTGCCGGCGGACCGGCACATCGATCCACGTTTGCCCGGCTCGAACTCGATGCAGTGGACCGTCAACCCCGTGGGAATGTGCTTCAACGGCATGCAGTTGCCCGGCTTGGGCTCGACCTGGCCGCGAGAACTCAGCACCACCTCTCCATCGGTGACGCCCCGTGGAGCAAGGATGTATCGCTTCGTGCCATCTTCGTACCGCAGCAGCGCGATGTGACACGACCGGTTCGGGTCGTACTCGATGCCCACCACCGTCGCGGCAACGTCATCCAGGTTCCGACGAAAGTCGATGAGCCGGTACCGCCGTTTGTGACCGCCGCCCCGGCCGTGCACCGTGATCTTGCCCTGGTTGTTCCGACCTCCGTTCTTATGGAGCGGGCGCAACAACGACTTCTCCGGCACGGTCTTCGTGACCTCTGTGTGGAGGTTCACGGACGCGCCTCGCCGGGCGCTGGTCGTCGGTTTGTAGAGGCGAACGGTCATAATGCGTATCCGTTTCGATCAAGCTGCGAGGCGACTAGAACAGCTCGATTTTATCCTCCGCGTGAATCTTGACGACGGCCTGTTTCATTTTCTTGGCTCGCCACTGGCCGAACTTGTTGCGGCGCAGCTGGCCCTTGCGATTCTGGGTGGCGACACTGAGCACCCGCACCCCGTACAGTTCCTCGACGGCCCGTCTGATCTGGGGCTTGGTCGCCCGGGAGTCGACTTCGAAGCTGTAGCGATTGAGCTCGCTGGAGGCAAACGTGGACTTCTCGGTCACCAACGGCTTGCGGATGATCGTCGTCGATTCCATCACGCGTCCTCCGTCTTTTTGCCGGCGGTGCCGTCAAGGAACGCTTGCAGCGAAGCCTTCTCTAGGACAACGAAACGATGGTTCAGCAGGTCGAACACGTTGAGCTGTTCGATCCGGGTCGTGTCGACGTTCGGGAGGTTGCGAGCGGCGAGGGCCGCGTTGCGATTCGACGGGTCAAGGGCAATCAGGCAGGTTCGGTTCACGCCGACCGCTTCGAGGATCGCCTTGAACTGGCTCGTTTTGGGCTGCTCGAACTGAAGCTGGTCGAAACATTTGACCTCGTTGTCCACGAGCTTGGCCAGGAGGGCGTTACGGTTGGCCAGACGCCTCATTTTCTTGGGCATTCGCTGGCGGAACTCAGCTTTAACGCGAGTCTTGGCGAAGGTCACGCCTCCGCCGCGGCGGAGGCCGGTCCGTCGGGTCCCCATTCGAGCGTTGCCCGTGCCTTTTTGGCGGAATATCTTGCGCGTAGACCCATCGACCATTCCGCGGCTGCGCGTCCTGGCGGAACCTTGGCGTCGGTTGGCGTGGAACATGACGTAGGCCTGCTTGAGCAGGTTCGGCCGCACCTCGGTGCCAAGCAGCGCCTCGTCGATGGCAAGCGTTTCCACCTGCTTGCCGGTTGTGTTGTACACGGGCAGTTTGATCATCGTTTCGTACCTGACGGGCCGTCCCGTCTGTCTCGCCTCACCCTCCGCGGTCGGCCGCAAGCGGCTCACACCGGGCAGGGTTTCGACTCGGCTTATCTGACCCTAGTCTGTCGCGATCGTGCGGTTCCGGTCCACCGCGCTGCGGCGGAAGTCCTGTCCGGCCTGCACGATCCCCAGCTCTCAGTCGCCGGCGTTCGCGAGCTTGGCTTTACTCCTGTACAACCGTTTGGCCTCTCGAATAAACAGCAGGCCGCGCACCGGTCCGGGGACCGGGCCTTTGACCAACAATAGATTTCGCTCGGGATCGACGGCAATGACATCCAGGCTGCGAATGGTCACCTGTTCGCCTCCCATCCGCCCCGCCATTTTCTTGCCTTTCTTGAGCTTCGGACCAGTGCCGAGGTCCGTCGCATGCCCGCCGATCGAGCCCCCCGAGCGGTGCTTGCGCTGGGTGCCGTGCGACGCACAGTGGCCCTGGAAGTGGTGGCGCTTCATCACGCCTTGGAATCCCTTGCCTTTGCTCACCCCCGTGACGTCAACGTACTTGACGTTCTCGAACGTGCTGACGTCGATGCGCTGGCCCAGCTCGTATTCGCCGGCCGCTTCATCGCCGTCGAGCCGCAACTCCTGATGCCAACGCTTCGGCGAGACGCCCGCCTTGTAGTCGTGTCCGATCAACGGCTGGGAGCTCCGGCGCGGCTTGACATCGTCAAACGCCAACTGCACCGCCGCGTATTCATCGGACTCGGTCGTTTTCACCTGGGTGACGGCGCACGGCCCCGCCTCAATCACGGTCACCGGAAGGTTGGTTCCGTCTTCCGTGAAGTAGCGGGTCATTCCGAGTTTTCGCCCAAGCAACGCGGCAGGCATCAGTCGTTTCCGTTCCGTCAGGTGTCCGGGCGGTCGGCCCGTTCGATACGCTTGACTCAAACAAACGAGCGGCGGCACGTGGCCAACCGCTCAACATCATTCTTTCTAGGCTTTGATCTTGACAAAGACGCCGGCCGGGACCACCAGCCGGTTCAGCGCCTCCACCGTCCGAGCGTTCGGCTCGGAGATGTCGATGATGCGCTTATGGGTTCTGATCTCAAACTGTTCACGGGATTTCTTATCAATGAATGGGCTGCGATTCACGGTGTAGATTTCACGCCGGGTCGGCAGCGGTATGGGACCGGCCACCCTGGCTCCGGTGCGCTTGGCGTGGTCGGCGATCTCGCGCGCCGAGGCGTCCAGCGCCTGGTGGTCGTAGGCCTCCATTCGGATTCTGATACGGTTTTCGCTCATCGCAGAGGAGGGTCCAAGAAAAAAGCCGCCCGATCGGCGTCCACCAGCCGCGGTCGCGCTGAAAACCAATCACGCTTGATCGGCGAAACTGCTGATCTTACGTCGCCCCTGTGCCCTGTCAACCAAGATAGCCATGGCTTGATGCCTCCGCCCACCCCATGCCGATACCTCACCGGTTCGACTCAGGAAGCCGTGGATGAGCCGGGCGACGGCCTGAAATCAGCCGGCTACAGTCATCCGTCCGCCAGCGGTCGGCCGCTCGAGCCCCGCCTCAATCGCGCCTCGCCGCCGTCGATCTGGAGACCCGCGATGCCCCGAACCCGGCTGTTGACCCCCATGGTGCTCGGCGTTGCGCTCCTGACCGGCCCCGCCCGCGCTCAATCGACGCCGGCCCAGACCTTCGATCCGGTCGAGCAGGGGCTGGATAGGACACCCCTCGTGGCCTCGAACTTCGGGCTGCGGATGCACCTGCCCGCGGGATCGGTCGTCACTTCCGATCTCCGCAACAGCCAACTGAGCTACTTGATAACCGAAGGCGGGGAAGCGCCGACGTGGACCATGCGGATCCAACCCCTGACCCCCGCGCTGGCCGCGCCGACGGCGGCCACGCTCGTTCAGCAGTACCTCAAGACCGTCCGCGCCAGCAGCCCGAAGGTGCGGGTCATCGCCAACGATCCGGTGACTGTGGTCGGCGCGACCGGTCAACGGCTCTACATCGAGCGGCCGGCGGGGGCCACCGGCCAAGCCGTGACCGGGTGGCTTGTGCTGGCTACCAGTGATTACGACTTCCTCGTCTTTTCACTGGCGACCACCGCCCAGGACTTTGTGCGACTGCGGCCGGTCTTCGACGCAAGCTTCGGAACGATTCAAATCCGGCCGCAGGACGAGGTGCAGGCCATTCGGATGGCCCGGCTGGCCCGCGGACGAGCGATCATCAACTCCTTTACCCCCCAGAAGCTCCGCTCGGTGATCGGGCGAATCGGCAGAAAGGCCGTGTATCGCATCTACACGCCCTCGGCTTCAGGCCGGCGCCTGGACGACACCGAAATCGGCTACCTGACTATCGAAGGTCGCGAAGGAATGCGAGGCGAGCTCAACCCCACGCGGGCTCACGACGCCTATAGCGACATGGAGGCCGAGGTCGGCCTCCTCGTGCTCATCGAGGCGCGGGGGCTGGGCGGCGATCAGCCTGACCATTTCCTGGACGTGCAGAGCCGCTATTGGATGGCCTGGGATCGATCAAAAGAGGCCTGGTCAACCCTCCGCACCGAACGGCTCGGCAATCGGGTGCTGAATACAACGGGCGAGACCGGGGTGCGCGACTTCGGGCTGCTCAACGTCATTATCAGCTCCAAGGAGAAGATGTCGCGTGAGCCGAAACAGTGGAGCCTGCCCGATCGCGCGTATCTGTGTCAGCCGGAGGTGTTCTTCCTCGGCAGCCTGCTGCCCCGGGACGATTCGGTCGGCGAGGAGCTGGCCTTCTACCACTACGACTCACACCGGCAGCGCATGCCGCTTCGCGTTGATCGCTGGCAGCGCACCGATGACGGCTCCGGGAATTGGACGCTCATCTCCAAGCTGGCGATCGACGCGGGCTCCATCACGCAGATCTTCGACGCGCAAGGCAATCGGCTGAAACGCCTGGATGCCAACGGCGTCATCACCGAGCGCATCGACCCGCAGGAGCTGCAACGACTCTGGAAGGCGAAGGGTCTGTCGCGCTAATGAGCTGCGGGCGAGCCATCAGGCTGTGCGCCGCCCTGGCGACAGCCGCTCCGATCAGTTGCGCAGCGGTTGGGCCGGACTCGCCGCCATTTGAAGTGCTTTCCATCCACCCGGCCACCGAATCGCTCGCCGCTGAGGCCATCTACCCATTGACCACAACCCAATGGACGTACGAAACTGCCCAGCGCGGCGGGGCCATCGAGCCGGTCATCTACCGCCGCCTTCGGACGAAGCGGTTCGGCGCGACCTGGGTGACGCATCACGGCGACGAGCGAAGCGAGTTCTGGCGGTTGGACGACGATCAGAACGTGGTGATGACCGCGGTGATCTCGCATGTGGATCGGGCCATCAGCTTGTTCCAGCCACCCCTGATTGTCGCCTATCGCGACTTGCCGCCCGGCGAGGTGCGGCAGCACGAAGTGGCGATGCGCGTTGTTGACGCACGCAACCCTTCACGCCAACGAGAGTCGGGCAAGGCCAGACGAACGATCCAATACGTAGGGGATTACCTGATTCGCACGCCGATGGGGGAGATGCTCACCAAGCGCGTTGACGTGAGCTTCACCGCCGATCTGCAGTTTGCCGATGCGAACACTACGAGCGTGATCTATGTCGCTGAGGGCCTGGGGCCGGTCGTCGAGCAGCGGATGCAGGTCGTGCGGATACTGGGCCTGTCAGCTCGACGCCGGTATCAGACGCTGCTGCTCACGTCGAAATCGTCGGAGGATTCCGGCTCGCCGTGACGACAGATGCTTCGGCTCCCACGACGGCCCCGCGAACCGCCTGGGCCAGTTGATCGATCATCTCCTGCGGATACAGCGGAAACGACCACGTCCTTCGATCGACGATCGGCGCCTCGTGCGCCTGGCGAACCGCCGCGGCAACCCGACCCTGCGCCGCCTCGATCGACCGCGCTTGCCCGCGGCGAAGCTCGGCCAGGCACTCGTGCAGCTCGTGGAAGAGCGCGCGACGCTGGGCTGAACGGCGAGGAGCGGTTTCAATCCGCCCAAGGAAGGAGCGCTTGGCCGGACCGGGGCCGGGGGCATCCGCTGCACTTTGCGGATCGTGCCACAGCTTCCGTGCAGTGCGACGCGCGCCGGCGACGTCAATACGCTGTTCCGGAGGCGGACCCAGCGGCAATGTTTGCGTCGCAGTAGCAACCACGATCGGCGCCGGCTCCAGCCCCAGCCAGTGGCTCACCCACAATTCCATCGCCCGGTCATAGCGCGCCCCACCGGTGCCGTGCACGAACAGATCACACATGCCCAAGCGAACCAGGGCCGTCATAAACAGGGCTCGCGGCATAATCGCGAACGTCGGCGACTCAGTCTCGACCCACGCCCGAAGATCGCCCAGCCGCCCGCGCCGCCGTGTATCGTCGGCACCGACACGCCAGATGGGTAGCTCGACATCGTCGCCGGTCCCTTCGAGCCGGCCGATCCCACCCTCGGGCACGGCGTCCACCGCGGCGTTGTAGGTTTCAATGCACCCCTTTGGATCCTGCGCCATCTGTTGAAGGATCGACCGGGCCAGCGTGGTTTGCACCAGATCGCTAGCGGTAACGTTGGGCATCCGATCCACCCACGGCGACATCAGCTCGGCCAGCGCCGCCGCCATCTGCAGCGCCGCGTTCGGCGCGCCGCGGTGTGCAGCGACGGCCTGGAAGATTCGATCAACACCCTGGCGAACCGAGGGCAGCGCCCCCGGCAAATCACGGGGCGCTTCGGGCGGGATGAACGCCCGGTGTCTGGCCATCGGTACGTCTTTTTGATGCGGCGCCAGGGTCACGGTCTTTACCGCGAGCGTGCCGTCGTCGCCCCGCACCGGGATCTCGAACTGACTGAAAGCACCGACGTGCTGATCGACCACGAGGTTCGCCGTGGCGACCTCGCCCATATCCGCCGCGATCGCGTTCACCAGCAGGTACTTCACCAGAATCCCCGGATGCCACAGCAGCGTTTGATGACCGGTCGCAATGATCGGCCCGTCTACGGCCAGGCCCAGCTCATGGCGGGTCCGCCGCCGCCACGCCGAGAGCGTATCGCCTTGCCATTGACCGGCCGGTTCGGCGGTTAGCAGCTTGGCCCATTGGGCGCAGCTCGGCTCGATGGTCAGTTGGACGCTCACGTCGTTTGACCGCACCTCGCTCAGCACGAGCGGCACAGGCTGGCCGCCGGCTCGCGCAGCCCGTCCATTGCCCCCACTGGCAACATGGCTGAGCACCGCTGCAGCTCCCGGTGCAGCGTGCGCCGATAGTGCTCCAGCCGGCTCCGTGGATTGTCCAGCGGTCCTCCGAAGCTGCGCGTCGGATCGTTGTAAATCAGCCGCACCGGAATCTCCTCGATGCGGAGATTGTGCACGACCGCCTGCACCCAGAATTGCATCGGGAAGTCGTACCCGTTCACGTCGAGCGAAAGCCGCTCGCACGCCGACACGCGATACGCCTTGAATCCGCAGAACGCATCGGTCAACGAAATCCCCAGCCGTGCGTTCAGCTCGTCGGTGATCTGTGCATTGATGATGCGGCGATCCTGCGGCGGGGGGTTATCCGACGGCGTGGAAACGAGGTAGCGACTGCCGGAGATCACGTCCGCGGTGTCGCGCTGCGCCGCGTGAATGAACCGGGGAATGGCCGCGGGCTCATGCTGCTCATCGCAATCCATCGTGATCAGCCAGTCGAACCCGTCGAACTTCGCCCATCGCAGCATGTCCTGCATCGATCGCCCGTAGCCGCGATTCTCGGCGTGACGGATCACTTCCACGGACTGCCTGGCCAGCAGCAGCGGCGTGTCGTCCGTGGAGCCGTCGTCGATAACCAGCACGTCCTGGGCGTACCGAAGAACCTCCCCCAGCACCTGGGTCACGTACTTCTGCTCGTTGTACACCGGGATGCCGAGCAAAAACCGCTGCGGTTGGAGCATGACAGGTTGTCTCCCGTTGGCCGCTTCTTCTTCCGGCAGCGACTCTAGGCGCGGCGACGGTGAAATCCAAGACCCCGTCGGGCTGAGCCTCTCCAACCCACACAACCACGGCGCCCTGCTTTTGCTTCCGCTGTTCTTGCGTTTCTAGGGCGATCAGGAATCGTTCCCGCGCAACGGATCGGGTTTGAACAGCCGCGTCCCGAGGGCCCAAACCTTGTCGGTGAAGTCGCCTTCAATCACAAGGACCGGGGCGGGGTCAGGGCGCGAATGCGCCAGGGCCATTTCCGTCTTCGCGTCGAGGTTGTCCAACAGGGCGACGAAGATCGCCTCCGGCGTGCTGGGCAGCTTCGCCGCCCCGTACTCAGGTTCGCCATGGTGACTGATGATGATGTGCTGCAACACGCGCAGGGCATCGGGGGGCAGACGATGTCCCGTTTGCTTGCCCGCCAGCGCCGCCTTCACTTGGAGCCAGATCGCCCCTCGCACCACGTGGCCGATCAGGTTCCCGTCGGCGGTGTAGTCAAATCCCTTTTCCCAAGTCAGTTCGGTCGTCTTGGCCAGATCGTGAAGGAACAGCCCCATCAGCACGATATCGCGGTTCAGCCTCGGGTACAGCGGCAACATCACCTCAGCCAGCTTGAGCAGTTGCAGGGTGTGCTCCAGCAATCCGCCGATGTAGGCGTGATGCATACTGACGGCAGCGGGGGCCTGACGGAATCTCGACATCAGATCTTCGTCAGCCAGGTACACCTCAGCCAGGGCTTTCACGGCTGAGTGCCCCAGCGTACCGAGCATGGCTGTGACCTCGCCGAACATCTCGTCGATGTCGCGGTTCGTGGACGGGAGGAGCGCCGCCAGCTCGTCCTGGCCGACCTGCACCGGCTTGAGCTGCTCGACGATGAGCTGGAGCTGGCCGTTGTAAAGCTGCGTATGTCCAGCCGCCCAGACGAACCCGGTTGACCCCAACTCGGAGAAAGCCGCCTCGTCCAGACTCCACTGCCGGGCTGTCACTTCTCCCGTGGCGTCGCGGAGCAGACACTTCAAGTACGGCTTGCCGGCGCGGGTGGTCCCGATCTGCGGGTTCAGAATGGCATAGACGCCTTCGACATAGCCGTTGGGCGGGAGCGATCGAATATCGGTGTGCGGTCGAGCAGTGGTCGCCATAGAACCGCCAGTGTAGCGTCCCGGGCGTGACGAGTCGCTTTATTGTGTGGTGCGAAGCTGGGCGATCGCGCCGGGTAGTTCGGTGAGCAGATCAGTCGCGAGCAATCCCGCCTGGCCGTGGCGCTGCGCCCATCGATCCGCCGCCAAGCCGTGCACATACACCCCGAGCCGCGCGCAGTCGTACAGGCTCATGCTTTCTTGTGGTCGCCGGGTGATTGATGATGAGGACGCACCGGCGTGCGGCTTGAAGAACTGTCCGACGAATCCCGCAATCACGCCGGTCAATACGTCCCCCGTGCCGGCGGTGGCCAGGGCGACGTTGCCGCTGGGGTTGCTCCAGGTCTGCACGCCATCGGTGACGATCGTGGCCGCGCCTTTGAGCACGACGACACAGCCGAGGCGCTGCGCCAACTGCTC
>JADFGE010000023.1 GCA_022567855.1 Planctomycetota bacterium
ACCTCCAGGTCGGGCTCATCTGCCTGCTCACCCCCGTCTTCATGGCGGGGGCGATCGCCCAGGAGGCCAACCCCAAGACCTGGGACATCCTGCTAACGACGCCGCTGAACTCCCTCCAGGTGGTCCTGGGCAACCTCTTCGGGCGGCTCTTCTTCATCATCGCCCTGCTGATCTCGACGCTGCCGCTGTTCGCCGTGACCCAGTTCTTCGGCGGGGTGCCCGGGGTGGCGATCTTTGCCAGCTATGCCATCGCGGGCTGCAGCTCCCTGCTCGTGGCCGCGATCGCCGTCACGATGTCCGTGACCCGAACGGGCGGGCGCAAAGCGGTCTTTTGGTTCTACGCATCCGTGGTGATGTTTCTATACGCGACGTATGCAGGGGACGGGATGCTACGAGCCCCAATCGCGCTGGGCGCGGCGGCGACGTACACCACCGTCCTGACGCCGGTCAACCCATTCCTCGCCCTAGAGGTCCTGCTCAAGTCCAACACCTATGTGCCGCACGATTTCACGGGCGTCGAGGTGGGCTGGCTGATGCGAATCTGGTACGCCCAGCCGATCACCACGTTCTGCTGGCTATGCATTGGGCTGAGTGTGGTGATGATCGGATACTCGACCATTCGTCTCCGGGCGATCGGCGCCAAGGTTGGGGCGCTCCCCTGGTATCGCCGGATGCTGGGCCTCGCCGCGCCAGGGGCCGTTGAGCGACCGGCCAGGCACGTCGGAACGAATCCTATCGCCTGGCGGGAGTCCGTGGCTCGAGGCAAGACCTTGGTGGCGATCGTCGCCCGTTGGGGGTTCGTCGCCATAGGCGTCACGATCGGGCTGACGCTCATAGGGCTCTATCACGCAGGCGTGTGGACGCAGGCGGACCTTCAGACGGCCGTGTCCGCAGTGCTCTCAGCCGAGGTCGTCATCATTGCCCTGATCGCCCTGAACATGAGCGCGACCGCGGTGACGCGCGAGCGCGAGGACGGGACGCTCGATCTGATTCTGACCACGCCGCTCCAGCCGGGTCCATACTTGGCGGGGAAGTTGCGCGGCCTGATTCAGTATCTGTTGCCGCTGCTCCTTGTGCCAACCATTACGCTTGCCCTCCTGGCGGTGTACGTACTGGCCGACGGCTTCGGGAACCCAGCGGGCACGATACTGAAGGGTGTAATGGTCAAGGACTCAACCGCAACGATCGATGTCCCCTTGGTTCTGCCGGAGGGCGCGATCCTTCTGCCGCTCGTCCTCGTACCTTTCGTGGCGGTCTGCGTGATGATCGGTCTGTATTGGTCGATCAAGAGCAAAGGCACGATCGGATCGGTGGTGGGCGCGGTGGCGGTGGCCGGCGCGGCTTCGGGCGTGCTCGGCCTGTGCGCAATGGCAACCGGCAACAGCATGCCCGTCATCGGGGCCGTCGTCACCACGCTCAGCCCCGTCAACCTGATCTGGGCGATGGTCTACCCCGCCGACACGATCTCCGGGAGCGTCGCATCATCGGGCCTCGGCACGGGGCGGATCAGCATGGTCGTCGGCGCACTCCTGGCCGCCGTCGTCTACGGCTTCATCGTCTACATGTTCCACAACATGATCAAGCGGTCGTTCATGATGACGGTCCGCAGACTGGCGGGAGTGAGTTGAGGCGCAACCGTTGCGCGACGACGCATCGGAGAACGACATCGAGCCTTATCGGGCTCGGGACGAAGCGCGGGCTGCCCCTCGGCCGATAAGATTACCTGGTACCCAATCCGTCCCCTCCCAAGACTGGAGCAGAGACCATGATTACCGTCGGCATGAATTACAAGATCATCCCCGGCAAGGACGAAGAGTTCGTAGCCGTGTTCACGAAAGTGATACAGATCATGAAGGACATGGCAGGCCACGGCGAGACGCACCTGTTTCGCGACGTCTACAGCGAGCACGACTACCTCATCATTTCAGAATGGACCGATGAGGCGGCCTTCAACTCGTTCATCGAGTCGGATCGCTTCAAGAACGTCGTGGACTGGGGCAAGAAAGAGGTGTTGGCCTCTCAGCCAAAGCACGAGATCTACGGCGCGGGCGAAGCGACCCAAGAGAAGTGCCCCGCCGGGGCTCACTGATAGGCCGGGGCAGGGGCTTGCTCGTCTCCGGACGATTGCAAGACGCTCCGGGGGTTTGATTCTTTACTAAGCCTCAATCGCCGGACGGCGCCGCAGATGGTGCGCGCCGCGTTTGGGCTTTGCTACAGGAGCGTCATCGTCATGGCCAAAAGTGTCGTCGCTACGTCAACACTGCGCCGAGCCGCGGATTTGGGGCGAGCCGGGTTCCACGGACTGAAACTGCGCGGCAGCACCAATGAAGTCGTGCGGGACAACGCGCGCCTGCACCTCGTTCAGCGACTCGGTCGGCTGCGCGGGCTGCCCCAGAAGATGGGCCAGATTCTCAGCATGAGCGAGGACGACGAGACGGCGGACGCCTTTGCCCCATTGACGGACTCGG
This sequence comes from Planctomycetota bacterium, assembly GCA_022567855.1. GTDB lineage: Bacteria > Planctomycetota > Phycisphaerae > Phycisphaerales > SM1A02 > JADFNO01. The sequence continues at coordinate 2,469 of JADFGE010000023.1, forward strand.
CGGAACCCGTCCCCCTGGAGGCCCTGCTGCCGGTCATGGCCGAGCAGTGGAAACGCGAACCCGAGACGATCTTTGGCGACATCGACGCGCACGGTCTGGCCGCATCGCTGGGCCAAGTGCATCGAGCGACGTTGCGCGACGGACGTGTGGTCGCAATCAAGGTTCAGTACCCGGGCATTCGCGAAGCGGTCGAGGCCGATCTCAAGATGCTGGGCTGGCTCAGCGAGCCGGTCGGCGGCCTTGGCCGTGGGTTCGATCTGGCCGACTACCGGCGGGCCATTCGTGATTCCCTCAATGAAGAGCTGGACTATGTTCGCGAGGCTGAGCACCAGCGGGCGTATGCCGACGCCAGCGGCGAACTGAATGTCACCGTCCCGCAGGTCGTCGACGAACTCAGCGGGCCGCGCGTCCTCACGACAGTCTGGGAAGACGGCCAAACGATACGCGAGGTGAAGGACTGGCCGGTCGAGACGCGCAAGGCCCTTGGGCGGCAAATGCTCAAACACTTCCTGTTCATGCTGTTTGACGGCGGCCTGCTGCACGCCGACCCCCACTCGGGAAATTACAGGTTTCGAGCCGGCGACGGCGAGCCGCAGATCGTCTTATACGACTTCGGCTGTGTGCGCGTCGTTCCGGAACAAGAGCGGTTGACACTGCTTCGATTGATACACGACACGTATCACACTAGAGACGCCGATCCGTATCCGTTCTTCGTGAAGCTCGGTTTCGACCCCGCCACGCTCGAACCGCTTCGCCACAAACTTCCCGCGCTGTGTCGCGTACTGTTCGATCCCTTCAGCTCACCGATGAAATTCGATCTTCAGTTCTGGAGGCGTTCGGAGCGCATCGGCGACATCCTGGGCGACGATCGATGGAACTTTAGGATCAGTGGGCCGGCCCGGCTCATCTTCATCCTTCGCGCGTTCCATGGGCTGGTTTATTATCTGCGGGAGCTTCAGGAGCCGGTGAGCTGGACGCAGTTTCTTCGACCGCTCATCGCAAAGCATGCCGACGCGATGAAGCGGTTGGAGCTACCGGTGCCGGCCGATCCGAGATCGAGCTTCGCCTGCCTGGCCAAGCATCTTTGCATCAAAGTGACGGACAGTGGAACGGTCAAAGCGAAGGTGACGCTGCCCGCCGAAGCGATCGACGAGCTGCAGAACATCATCGATCCGCAAGTGCAGGAGAAGATCGAGTCACGTGGGATTACGCTCGATGCGCTGGTGAGAAAAGCGCGGGTGAGTCAATACGCACCGCAGCCGGTCTTCAGCCTCGACGATGGACCAAAACGATATGAGGTGTGGCTCGAATAGGATCACCGGCCCGGGCGAGCCTCGCCCGAGTCAGGCGGCGATGGCGTGAAGGTCCCCGATGGCGAACTCGATGATCCGATCCGGGATCTCATCGAGGGGAGAGACGATCTGGGCGGCGCCGCATGCGATGGCCTCCCGCGGCATACCGAAAATGACGCACGAAGCCTCGTCCTGGGCGACGGTAACGGCGCCGGCGTTTCGCAGGGACAAGAGGCCGCGAGCGCCGTCGCGGCCCATGCCGGTCATGATCACGCCAATAGCATTTCGACCGGCATACTGCGCCGTGGACTCAAAAAGCACCTCGACGGATGGTCGGTGTCGGCAAATGCGAGGGCCTTCGCAAACGCGCACGATGTAACGAGCGCCATCGCGTGCGAGCTTCATGTGCATATTGCCCGGCGCCAGTAGCGCCAGACCAGGCACAACCCAATCACCGTCGGCCGCTTCGCGAACTTCAATCTCACACATCCCGTCGAGACGCTCGGCAAAGGACCGCGTGAAACCCTCGGGCATGTGTTGGGTAATGATCGTTCCCGGGGCTTGCTTGGGTAAAGCACACAGCACCCGCCGCAGGGCCTCGGTTCCACCGGTCGAAGCGCCGAGCGCGATGACCTTGTGCGTGGTCTTGATCATCGCCTTGCCAAGGGTTCGAATCCTCGGCGGCTGAGCGCCAGCCTGAGCTTGCTGCGCAACTTGCTTGATGTTGGCCCGGGCGGCAGCGCGGATCGTCTCCGCCAACTGCAAGGCCATGTCCCCAACCGAATACGACTCGCCTGGCTTGCAGATGACATCCACCGCTCCGGCTTCCAGGCACGCCAGCGCAGTCTCACAGCCCTGCGGCGTCAGCGAGCTGACGATGATGGTCGGGACGGGATGGTATTTCATAAGCTTACGCAGGAACGTGAGCCCATCCATGCGCGGCATCTCGATGTCGAGCGTCACCACGTCCGGTCTCAGGTTCACGATCTTGTCCCGGGCGATGTAGGGGTCAGGCGCAGTACCAACGACCTCGATTCCGCGCTGCCGGCCGAGCTCCTTGCTCAGCACTCGGCGCACGATCGAAGAATCGTCGACAATCAGCACCCGAACATCGGAGGACATCGTGGTTGATCCTGCAACTATGCTGCGGCGGACCGGGAGGAGTCGGACGGGCGCCAGATCACCTTCAGCAGCTCGCCCTCGGACTCTACAAAACACGCGGCGCCGCAATCGCCGGGTTCCGGCATCTCGGAGGTTTTGACCAGCTCGGGCAGCTTCAGCGAGTACTGACAGTCGACCCCGCCTAGCTCCAGGATCGTGGACCCACCGACGATGTTAGCCAGCTCCTTGATCGCATCCTCGCCCTGAGTGGCAAGGTCAACGTCCTCCGGCTCCATGCCAAGGAGGCTCGAGACGAGCTCGCGCACAAAGCCCTCGCTCGCGGCGAGGAACAGTTGGCCTTCATCCGGGCCGGTGTAAAAGATTCGCGAGAAGCACGTCACCGCGGGAAGCTCCGCGGCCCGCCCCGCGTCCACGGGTTCAGCCAACACGAACGCGGTTCGTTCGAGTGCTTCAATGACGAGTTGGGCGATTCGTTGAGAAGTCAACTGACTCATAGTTTCACTCCCAGCACGGTCGAGATTAGTCTGCGAAGATCTTCAGGTTCAAACGGCTTGTGCAAGGTGTCCACGACGCCGAGCTCGCGCATGCGTTCAAGACGGGCCTTGTTGCTTTCCGTGCTCACGACAACAACGGCAACGTCGTTAAGCTCCGGTCGTTCTCGCAGCTCCTGTGCGAACTGCTCGCCGTCCATGACCGGCATGTTCAGATCCAGAAGCACCAGATCGACCCAGACCGTCTCGAGCAAATCAATGGCTTCCTGGCCGTTGCCGGCCTCGAAGATGTGGTCCTCCGACACGCCAGCAAGCTTCACGACTTTCTTGATGGCCGTGCGCAATATAAGCGAATCATCAACGATCAAAACGTTACAACTCATGAGTCGTGCTCCTGAACAAGAGCGTTCTCCATAGACTCCTCGATCTCGCGCAGCCGACACCAGGTCAAGGACACATCAAGCTCGGCCTCCCGGCGATCGAGGCCCAGTCCATCTCGAACATGAGGCGCGAGTTTGTACTGCAAGCCGTCGTAGCCGATGGCCAACCCCGCCCACAGGCAAATGATGTCGGCGGCATGAACAATATCGACGAGCAAATCGTGCTCCGGCGCCTCCGCGGGGGGCTCGTGATGGAACCGGATCGTCTTGCAGATGCGCTCTGGTAATCCCCACCGCCCCGCAAGTTCTCCGCCGATCTGAGCATGATCGAAGCCAAAGGCCGCCCGCTCGCACTCCACGAAGGTGCGTTCGGGTTGCATGTGCTTGGAAATGAGCGAGAGGTACTCGCTCCCAAAGTGCATGTCCATGACGAGTTTTCCGACATCGCGCAACAATCCGCAGAGGAAGCAAAGATCTTTGTCGGCAAAGTCATGGGTCCGGGCGATCTGGTCGGCCGCCAGCGCTCCCCCCAGCGCGCCGCGCCACAACGCGCCGCGCCTCAGCCCGTAGGCGGCCCCCGCACGAACGAACATCGCGCTAGCCTGCTGCTCAAGTACAATCTTCAACAAAACCTTGCCACCCAGCCTCACGATACTCTGCTTCAGATCGAACATACGCCCGGGACGACCGTAGCGAGCCGAGTTCGCATAGCGGAGAATGGCCATACTCAAAGCTTCGTCGTGCCGGACAATCTGCTCGATCTCGCCAAGATCCGTCGCGCCGCTGGTGAGCATGTCAGTCACGCGCACAACCGAGCTGGGAAGTGCGGGCAAGCGATCGACCTTGTCGAGGATTTGATCTATGTCGGCCATAACGTGCGCTCCTTGCCCTTGGTGCGGACGGTGACCTCGCCATCCGACATCCTCAAAATCACGGTCCGACTGATCGAGCCGCCCGTGTCGTCTGCCGAGAGCAGTATGTTGTTCTTCCAAAAGAGCTTGCGAAGCATGGTCCGGTTGCGGCTGCCGACCTTGAAGTGCCCATCGTCCGCGAGGACCTCCGCTCCGCCCGCCGCAACGACGATCAACCGCTCCTTCTTTGCCCCCAACTCATAGGCGCCCTTGAACAGAAGCGGCACGCCCGTATCGGCGAACATCGCTGGACATTGACCGGCCTTCTCTACGTTGATTTTAGATTCCGGCAGCATGAAGTGCAGCAAGCCCCCGACGTGCGCCACAGGATCGTAGATGGAGACACCGATGCACGATCCCAGAGCGTAGGTCACAACAGTCGCGGAAGGATCGTCGCACAGCGCAATGTCCGCGACGCCGACGACAATTCTGCCGGCCACCTCGGTACCGCGATATGTCGTGGGCGATGGGGGCACAAGCATCTCCTGAGAATTACTTGACATACACAGACGGCTGAACGGTGCCGAATTTCGAGTTCAAGCCGGAGAGCGTCTCGGCGCTGCCCACAGCGAGGATTCCACCAGGTCCAAGCAAGTCGTACATGCGCGACACAAGGCGGGCGCGCGTTGGCTGATCGAAATAGATCATGACGTTGCGACAAAAGATCACGTCAAAGGGTCCCCGGAACGGCCAGGGGTCCATCAAATTGAGCCTTTGAATGGTGACGAGTTTGCGTATGTGCGGCGCGATCTTGACCATTCCTTCGTTCGAGCCCGTTCCGCGCCGGAAATGCTTTCGCACGAGTGCGCCGTCGAGATTATCGAGCATCTTCTTCGGATACATTGCGATCCGGGCTTCCTCGATCGCCGTGTTGGAAAGATCGGTCGCGAGAACCTTGAAATCCCACGAATCAAGATCGGGAAGGTGCTCCTTCGCGTGCATCGCCAGGGAATACGGCTCGGGTCCCGTCGAGCAGGCCGCTGACCATAGTCGGATGCGCCGACCCGGCTTCGTCACGTCCCCACGGGCCAGCGGTGTGTAGAACTCTCGCTCCAGGTAATCGAAGTGCTGACGCTCCCGGAAAAAGCTGGTGACGTTCGTTGACAGCAGGTCAAAGAACACCAACATGTCGTCGTCGTCAGCTTCGCTCTCGAGGTGCTCGAGATATTTGGTGATGTTCTCAAATCGAGATTTTCGCAGGAACTTCGAGAGACGATTGGACACGAGCTGCCGCTTGCGATCGGTGAGATTCAAACCCCACCGCTGCATCGCGATCTCGGCGATCCGCTCAAACTGTCCCGTGGCAAGCGTGGTCATCGAACATCTCAAGAAAACGGCGGCCGGTAAGGAGCCGCGTCATCGACCCCGATTGATTCAGAAGAAGGATCGAGCAGTATTGGCTCAAGTTCATGGCTGAGCATCGAACGAACGAAAGACGGACAAGACTCCGCCGGCCGGTTGAGGCCGGCGGAGTGATTCACGAAACGATCAGAACGACTCGAAACCTTTTTTGTCACCATCCAAGGGGATGGCCTTCTTGGGGTCGTTCTTCGGGGTCGCTGTTGCCGCGGCGGGTCTCGGGGCTTGCGCCGGCGCCGCGGTCGCCGGGGGGGCGCCACCTGCATCACCACCGGCGTTGATCTTGAATCGCGCGACGAGCTCGCGCAGTGTCGCAACCTGGGCGGCCGTCTCTTGCGAAGCCGAAGCCAATTCCTCGGCGTTGCCGGCGCTGGCTTGGGTAAGCTTGTCCAGCTCACCGACACCCGTGTTGACCTGGGTGATGCCGTCGGCTTGCTCTTGCGACGCCGAGGCGATCTCACCGAGCAAGGTGTTGACCTTCTCGGTCGAAGTCACGATCTCCTCGAGCGCTTCACCAACGCGTTGGGCGATGGAAACGCCGGTGTCGGCTCGTTGGGTCGACTCCTCGATCATGGCCGAGGTATTCTTGGCCGCTTCCGCAGACCGCTGAGCGAGGTTGCGGACTTCCTCGGCGACAACGGCAAATCCCTTGCCCGCCTCGCCGGCCCGCGCCGCCTCCACCGCCGCATTCAACGCCAGCAGGTTCGTCTGGAACGCGATCTCATCGATCACCTTGATGATCTTGGAAATCTCGGCGGAGGACTTCTTGATCTCGTCCATCGCCTCGGCCATCTGCGTCATTTCCTTCTGACCCTTGCCGGCAGACTTCTGCGACTCCTCGGAGAGCCCGGCCGCCTGCTTGGCGTTCTCAGCATTCTGATTCGTCATGGAGGACATCTCCTCCAGCGACGAGCTGATCTCTTCAAGGTTGGACGCCTGCTCGGATGCGCCTTCTGAGAGCGACTGGCTGGCGCTGGCGATCTGCTGCGAGCCGGCGTCGATCTGAGCCGTACCTGTGCCAACCTCGCCCAGTACGTTCGAGATGTTACCGATCATCTCGCCGAACCCGGCCGCGAGTTGGCCGATCGCATCCTCGCCGGAGAACGGAATCTCTTCGGTCAGATCACCCTCTCCGGCCTTCTGCGCGACGACCATGAGTTGATCCACCTTGTTCTGCAGTTCCGCGGCCTGCTTCTGCTCGCGCTCCTGGGCCTCGGCCTGCTCGCGCTCCATGCGCTTCTTTTCGGTGATCACGGTCCAGGTCGCCATGGCGCCGATGAACTCGCCCTCCTTGTCGGTCACGGCGTCAACCTGCAGGTCGATGTCTTCTTCGCCGATCTTGATCTCGGCGTTGCGCGGGAGCATCGACTTGAAGTTGGTGATGATATTGCGCTGATACGAGGGATCCTTGTGGAAGGTGTCGATGCAGATACCCATGATTTGATCGACCTTGACCGACAACTGATGCTCGATGGACCGGAGCGTCTTGGTCGAGGTCGAGTTCATATAGACGACGTTGAGGTCCTTGTCGGCGAGCATGACGTTGATCGGCATGTTCTCCATCATGTTCTGGACCTTGTTGGCCTCCGCCTCAGCCTTCTTCTTCTCGGTAATAACGGACCAGGTAGCCATGCCGCCGATGAACTCGCCATCGGCGTCGTAAATCGCATCCACCTGCAAGTCGATATCCTCGCCGCCAATCATGATCTCGGCGTTGCGCGGCAACATCGACTTGTGGTTCCCGATGATGTTGCGCTGATACGAGGGATCCTTGTGGAAGCCGTCGATGCAAATTCCAATGAGATCATCGACCCGGAAATTGAGCTTGCCGGCGCCTTCCAGCACCTTGAGGGTCTTCACCGAATTATCGTTGGCATACACGACGTTCAGATCGCTATCGCACAGTAGAATGTTGACCGGCGACTGCTTGACCATCTGCGGGGTTTTCTGGGCCTCGGCCTCGGCCGTCTTCTTGGCCGTGATGTCCTCCCAGTTGACGATCGTGCCGACGTAGTCGCCGCCCTCATTGAAAACGGCAGCAACTTGAAGGTCCAACGTCAGCGGTCCCAGTGGGATCTCCGCTTGGTGCGGGAGGTTCTTGGGGCTTCTGAGGATGCCGCGCTGATAGGACGGGTCCTTGTGGAAGATGTCGATGCACTTGCCCAGCATCTCATCGTGCCCAAAGCCAAAGAGGTCCATGAGGACGTCGTTGATGGCCTCCAGCGTCTCCTTCGCCTTGGTGTTTATATAGACGAGCTCCAGGTTCTCGTCGGCCATGAACACGTTGGTGCCGAGGTTCTCTAGAGCGCTTTGAAGCTGGGCGACATCCGAGATGGATCCGTTAACTGCAGTCGAGGTGCTCGTGCCGGACATACCGTGGTCCTTTCTTTGTCGTTAGTGATGCAGCCGAGGATCTCGGCTCGTGTCAAGACTGACCGCGTATCGGACAGCTGAACGCAACCCATAGGTACAAATGGCGAATGTGCACTACAATCAGAGTTGTTGCCGAGTGATTCAGACAAAACTCAGCATTTTGGCTGAGAACTCAGTTGTAGTACCTACCTTGGGTCTGAGTTTGCCTTATGACTGCCAATCCTGTCTAGGAATCCCCGCCCGTGCAGACGATAATGGCCTGTCTCCATAAACTTGAGTATACGCCATGCAGACGTCTGATGATGCGCCTTCGGCGCGCAACCAACCCAGTTACGAATCTGTTCTGTCGCAGCTCACCACCCGAGAGCGGGAGGTTCTCGCGCTCATCGGGCAGGGGCTGTCGTCCAACGAGATTGCAGGCTGGCTGCACCGCAGCATCAAGACCGTTCAAACGCACAGATCATCACTGGGACGCAAGCTCGGGGCGTCGAATCGAGTTCAACTAGCCCGAATCGCAATACAAAGCGGACTGATCACCGCAACCAGTCTCCCAGGTGAGCAGGGATCCGCAGCAGCCGGAGTTCGTTCAGACGCGCCCGGCGAGGCGCCTGCTTTGCTCGCCCGAATCGATACCACGATCGGTTCGATGACCGGTGTGGGTCTCTTCCGGGCTCTGGTCCGGAATCTGGTTAACCTCGTCGATGTCAAATGCGCCTGCGTGTGCGAAGTGATCGACGACGGCAGGAAGGTTCGCGCGATCGCATGCTGGACGAAGGACGGTCCCGTTGCGGATTTAGAGTGCGAACTGAAGGACTCACCGCTGGAATACGCCCATGATCCGCTCATCGTAGGTGCTCGCCAAAACGCTCAGGATCTGTTTCCATCCATTCAGCTACTCCAAGATTTGTCCATCGAGAGCTTCCTCGGGTCGCCGATTCGCGACGCCCGGGGTTTGGTAATAGGTCTACTGGCCCTGTTTGCTGACAAGCCGATCCAAGAATCACCTGAGTTGAACCTGTTACTCACAACCTTTGCTCACCGTTGCGGCTCAGAAATCCAGCGCCTTCACACCGAGCGGGTGCTGCGTGAGAGCCGGGCGCAGCTGCAACAAGCGTACGAACTCAATCCGGTTCCGGCCTACACCTGGAAGGTTCTCGGCGAGGATCTCGTGTTGGAGAGCTACAACGACGCCGCTATGACCAGTACCGACGGTCACGTTCGGGATCTAATCGGAACATCGGCCCGGGAGTTCTTTCCGGATCGGCCTGACATCCTGGAGCATCTTGAGCGCTGCATCCGCCTACGCACGATATTCAAACGAGAAACACAGTATGACCCGAAGACCGTAGGCGAACAGCGGTACATCGCCTTCACGTTCAGCTTCTTGTCTCCCGACCGGGTGTTAGTTCACACCGAAGACATCACCGAACGTAAGCAGATCGAGGAATCACTGAAGGAAAACGAGGCCCGGCTCTCCGCAATCCTCGATATCGCCGTTGACGCCATAGTCACCATTGACAACGCGGGAATCATCGAGGCGACAAACGCGTCCACCAGCCGTATGTTTGGGTACTCAGCCGAAGAGCTGGTTGGACAGAACGTCAAGGTTCTAATGCCTGATCCATTTCGGTCTGCGCACGACGACTACCTGAGCCGGTATTTGACTACTGGCGAAAGGAAGATCATCGGCATCGGCCGTGAAGTCATCGGCAGGCGCAAGGATGGGACGACCTTCCCGGTGGACCTTGCGGTCAGCGAGATGCGAGTCAAGAATCGTCGTCTGTTCACCGGAATCCTGCGCGACCTCTCCGATCGTTGTCATGCGGTACAGGAAGCTCGCCAGGCTCAGGCTCGTTTGGAGCATATTCTCGCCGTAGCTCCGGTGGGAATGTACGCATGCAAACCGGGAGGCGACTATAGCGTCACGTACATGAGCAGCAACACCGCTTCCGTTTGTGGCTTTGAAGCTCGCGATTTTCTCGACAACAGTAGCCTCTGGATTGATCGGGTTCACCCAGAAGACCGGCCTCGTCTTCTGGCAGACTTGGAGAAGCTCATCAAGACCGACAGACAGACACACGAGTACCGTTTTCGCCACAAGAATGAAAAATACATCTGGGTACGCGACGACGTGAAACTGATCCGGGACGCAGACAACAATCCACTGGAGATCGTCGGCTGCTGGACTGAAATCAGCAATCGCAAGGATTCGGATTAGGAGCCGGTTGATGCTACAATCTCAGTGGATTTCAGGGAGCGACCGGATCGCCGCGGATGACCAACGTATAGACGCGCAAACGGGCATCACCCTTGGGCATCACCTCGAACTGGAACGTCAATCCAGACACCGGGTCCTCGATGATCTGCTCTCGAATGATCCATTGCGTTGCCTGAGGCTTGACGGCCATCGTCGTATCCACCAGTAGTAGCCAAGGGTCCTCCGAGCCATCGGGAAGAACCCCCGGTCTGCTTGCGAATCGCCTCACTGGGCACAGCATGGGCCGATAACTGTCGTCTTGAAAAGATCGCAGCCTGTCCGCGTTGCGAGACGATCTGTGTCCTTTGGTGTGATTGACGACTGACCAGCTCGGCCTTTTGCAACGGGGGCAGACAACATGCCGGGAATGAAGCGACTGCAGAAACTAATCGACGCAATCAACCCACTTCGGGAGCAACTCGTGGGCCATCCCGTGTACGACGAGATGAACTCGCTGGAGGATCTGCGGGTGTTCATGCAACACCACGTCTATGCGGTATGGGATTTCATGACGATGCTTACGGCGCTGCAACGGCGCTTCACATGCGTTGAGGTGCCATGGGTTCCACAGGGCGATCCCGAAGTAAGGCGGCTCATCAATGAGATCTCGATGGAGGAGGAGAGCGACGAGGCTCCCGATGGAGGATACGCCAGCCACTACGAACTCTACCTTGGGGCCATGGAGGAGATCGGGGCCGATACGAGCGCGATTACGGCGCTGATTGATCGCCTTCGCAGTGGCGAATCGCTAGAGGCCGCGATCACGGATCCGTCAATCCCAACCGCAGCGAGCGAGTTTTCGCAGGAGACGTGGCGCGTCGTTCAGTCGCATGCGCCGCATCAGATTGCGGCCGCCTTCACCCTCGGTCGTGAGGATCTGATTCCCGACATGTTCAAGAAGCTGGTTCAGGGCCTGCATGCGCGCTTTCCTTCACAGCTCGACCGTTTCGTGTACTACCTCGAGCGCCACATTGGTCTGGACGAAGATCGCCACGGTCCGATGTCGTTGCGGATGTTGTCGCTGCTCTGCGGCGATGACGAGACGAAGTGGAATGAGGCGGAGGCGGCAGCAACATCCGCCTTTCGGGCTCGCATTCGCTTGTGGGATGCTGTGACGCAAGCGCTGCCGCGCACAAAGTCCGCCGCATGCGTTTGATTGCTCCAGTGCGACGCTGTGTCCGAGATGGGCCAGCTCTGAATATGGCATTGTCCCAGGCAGGATTCTGCGCTACCCCATGGATCCGGTAGGGTTGGTCTGAATCTTGTGCCTCATCCTCCGGCGCACCTCCCGACGAATTGATCGCAACGTCGCCCTGTCGAAGTGGCGCCTGAGTGCCCGGTTCTCCTTTGGAAGGCGACGGATGTCGCGAGCCCTCTCGGGATCAATCAGATGACCGAATAACAGCGCCAGTATTCGCATTCGCGCAACTTACCTCCCACCTTAGCGTGCGTCACCAGAGGTCAACTTGCCAACATCGGCCACCACCAACGGAGCTAGTCCATCGCTCGTACTCTGGCTCAACATGCCTGCTGTCCCTGACGAAAACTCCGTACTGCTGATTGCACAAAGACTTTCGTCTAGTCGTCAGCGCGAGAATCCCATGCGAGATCGCGCCGTCAGTTGACCGTTCGCCAGCACGAACAAGTGTCGCACACGATCATCCAACACCCAACAAATGTCCGGATGAGGATTTCGCCACCCACAGGTAGCAACCCAGCTGTCCGCGCATCCGCTCGCGATCATCCCGCAACGTAATGCCCCTTCTCGGACGTAGCTGCAGCCATCACATCTTCCTTGCTCGGCCCTGGGCCCGGCCACCGAACTTGACTCGGCCTAAACTAGCGCTACGATCGTCCGTAATTATGACGCCATCAACATCACCCTCCAAGCGCGAACCTTTGGACCGAGCGTCCTTCGGGCTGTTCGATGTGTATTTCATCTACGACAACGCTGGCCGGAACTGGAACGATGAATACTTTACATCCATCGCGCCGCTGCAGGCGGCGCTCCTCAAGGAGATCCGAGTCGCCACCCTCTGGGCCGTCGAGCGCCAGAATCGAGAGTACGAATCCTACTGGGACGCTCTTACCTGGCTCGAGGGCCCGGCGCGCCCTCGTCGCCTCTCGCGTATACCCGAGATTCGTCTGGTTGATCGAGTCATGCGATCACTGGCAAGCGATCAGGAGGATCAAGGGGCGATCAAACGTCTGGCTGAGGAACCTGCCCTTAGAAACATCACCACAATGCACACTTGGGAGGACGCGAAGTTTACGATCAAGGAAGCGCAAGCGCTCGCTCGCACGGACCCTGCGCGTATCCGCACGACGCGCCGCGGCAATCAGCGTCTTGCACAACCCACCATGTGTCGAGCCTTCAGGGTACCGATGGGTGATGCCGGCGGTTCACTAAGGGGCGTCGACCTGGATCGCCAGCTGGTGCTCACTTTACTGGTTCAAATACGATCCGACCTGGAGCTGTTCTATGAAACGGGCTTTCGACGTCTGCGCCGCTGTGAGCGCGACCGATGCGGCGCGTGGTACGTCTCCAAGCCCATGGGCCAGCAGATCCGATTCTGCTGCAACGTCTGCCGAGCCAGCGAATATCGCGAATCCAGAACTGCAACCAAGCGGCGCTCCAAAGCACTGCAACACCAGCGATGAGCGTTTTCCTTATTTACCCTATGTATCACGAACGTTCGCAATATTTGCACGGAGGCATAAAATGCGAATCAAGACCATTGCAATCCAAGAGATCAACCCCGCCCCCTACAACCCCCGCAAAGATCTCAAGCCCGGGAATCCCGAATACGAAAGGCTCAAACGCTCGATTCACACGTTCGGCTGTGTGGAACCTCTGGTGTGGAACGAGCGCAGCGGCAACCTTGTCGGAGGGCACCAGCGCTTCAAGGTGCTGGTAGCGCGCGGTGACAGGGAAACCGATGTCAGCGTCGTCGATCTACCACCTGAGAAAGAAAAAGCCCTCAACATCGCGCTCAACAAGATCTCCGGCGACTGGGATCCCCGGAAATTAGCTCAGCTGCTCAATGAGCTTGTTCAGGTGCCTAACTTCGATGTTCAGCTCACGGGCTTTGACGTTCCCGATGTCAACGCACTCATTGCCGAATCGCTGCCGCCTCCTGAAGTTGATGGGAACGACCAGTTCGATGTTGAGGCGGAACTTGCCGCCAATCGACCGCTTGTGACGCAACCAGGCGATCTGGTCGAACTGCGAACGCTCGATTCCGATCAGCGCTTCCGGGGACATCGACTCTTGTGTGGTGATTGCACCGAACCCGAGCAGGTCCGCCGGCTAATGGATGGCGAGCGCGCGATTCTCTTTGCGACCGATCCTCCCTACTTGGTAAACTACGACGGCACGAATCATCCGGCCAAATCTAAACGCGCGCAACGAATCAAGAACAAGAATTGGTCCAAGAGCTATGCGATCACGTGGGACGATGCAGAGGCGAACTCTGACCTGTACGAAAAGTTCATACGTGTCGCCATCGACGAGGCGATCGAACCCAACGCCGCCTGGTACTGCTGGCACGCCAGTCGACGACAGGCGATGGTGGAAGCGGTGTGGGAGAAGTTCGGCGCCTTCGTGCACCAGCAGATCATCTGGGTCAAGGACCGACCGATCCTCACGCGCTCCTGGTACACCTGGCAACATGAGCCCTGT
>JADFGE010000293.1 GCA_022567855.1 Planctomycetota bacterium
GGCTCGCCGATGAGTGTGCGTTCAGCGACTGACCGATCAACGATCGCTAGCTGCGAGGTGAAGTAATAGTCCATTAGCGCTTCATCATGCGCATCGCCCAGCAGATCCTGGTACGTTCGCACCGGAGATGTGCGCCCACTGGCCTCTTGGATCACGGGACCGGTCGGAACGGGCGAACGCTGCGGCGCCTCGGGGCGATCGGTCGGCAGGAAGTGAACGAGAAGCTGCTTGCTGCTTGGCATCCAACTGAACGGGCTGAAGATTCCGTTCACTTGGCCGCTGATGGAGGAGAAGTTTCCAGTCGCTGTATCACCGACATAGAGCCGCATGCCGTCGTCGCTGGTCATCGTGAACGCGAACTTCGATCCATCAGGCGACCAGCGCGGGAAGCCCAGGCGAACCCCATCGGGGATGTCAACGACGGTTTCTCGTCCGCTTTCGATGTCCTTGAGCGTGAGGCCGATGAGACCCGAATTACCGTGTCGGCTGTTCGTATTTGGATTGATCCGTCGGCCGGCCAATCGCAGCATCGGCTGTGACATGTCTGAGATGGTGGGCATGGTCTGCCGATGGATCAGCATCATCGTCCGATTGGTCGGATCGATGCTCACAGAAGGAAGCCGCGGCGCTTTGAGTATTTTGACGATCTCCTGGGGCGGTTTGCGATACCCCTCCTGGGCTAGAGAAACCGACGCGATCGCCAGACCGACAAGACAGCCCAGGGTAGCCGTTGAGCGGGAACGAAACCGGATACTGATGAGGTTCAAGCCGTGAGACATGCCAAGCTCCTTTCTACGGGAGGGGATTGTACGGTGTGGACCACCAGCTGCACAAGCCGATCCAGCGAGACTTGGCTGGCGAAAGCTGATATTGTCGAGCGTTGTCGGCCCTCATTTTCGGAGCGAGACCGTGCTCAGAGCGTTGCAGGCCCAACTTGCCGTGATTGTTTTCAGCTCGCTGTGTGTGGTGACGGCTCCAAATCCACATCCACAGGGTGGGTCCGACTCAACCGACTCGTTCGTGGTAGTGCTGGGGATCGCTCAAGACGGTGGGTATCCGCAAGCTGGCTGCGCGAAAACCTGTTGTAAAGACGCATGGTCTGATTCGTCCAAACGCCGACTTGTATCTTGCTTGGGCGTTGTTGATCCCACTTCACAAGAACGTTGGATTATCGACGCCACGCCTGATTTCAGAGCTCAACTACGCCTGCTCGATGAACTTGAGCCAGCAGATTCAAACCCGGGGCTTACCGGTATCTTTCTCACTCACGGCCACATTGGTCATTACACCGGCCTCATGCACTTGGGCCACGAAGCGATGGGCGCTAAGAACGTGCCGGTCTATGTCATGCCGCGCATGGGCGAGTTCCTTTCAACCAACGGCCCGTGGGATCAGCTTGTGCGCTACAAGAACATCGAGCTGCGCGAGATCGTCGCCGACCAACCGATTCAACTGAACGAGCGTCTCTCAATCACCGCGTTTCGTGTGCCGCATCGTGAGGAGTACACCGAAGTCGTGGGTTATCGCATCGATGGGCCGAACGGGTCGGTGCTGTTCATTCCTGACATCGACAAGTGGGAGCGCTGGGATCGGCGCATCGAGGATATGATCGCCGAGGTCGATGTCGCCTATCTCGATGGCACGTTCTATGCCGAGGGGGAACTACCGAATCGTGACATGGCCGACATTCCGCATCCGTTCATCGTCGAGTCCATGCAGCGATTTGAGTCATTGCCCGCACAAGAAAGGGC
This sequence comes from Planctomycetota bacterium, assembly GCA_022567855.1. Classification (GTDB taxonomy): domain Bacteria; phylum Planctomycetota; class Phycisphaerae; order Phycisphaerales; family SM1A02; genus JADFNO01. Next base: position 1,752 of record JADFGE010000293.1, read on the forward strand.
AAAGATTCACTTCATTCATCTGAATCACACCAACCCAGCGTTACAGGCCGGAAGCGCCGCCCGCGAGGCCATTATGGATCGGGGTTTCAGTGTCGCCGGGGAATTGGAGCGAGTTGGGTTATGATGCGTATCCGCGTCAAAGACAAGGAGACCATGATGTTCAGTGCGATCAGTTCCTGGGCGAGATTCGGTCGGTTCGCCTCGTCGGTTCTCATGGTGTTGTGCGGCCTGACTCAAACGAGCTTCGCCCAGGACACGAAGCCGCCGACGCCTGCGACGACACAACCAACCTCACGTCCGGCACAGGACGAGCCCAATCCGGCGGCGGAAGGGTCCATCGCCGATGAATCCGACGTTGCCGCAATTGCCCTGGCTGATCTCACAATGAAGGCGATGGGCGGGCGGCAAGCGTGGGACGAGACGCGGTATATCGCGTGGAACTTCTTCGGGTCGCGCCGCCATATCTGGGATAAACATACCGGCAACGTGCGCATCGAATACGCTGATCGAGAGTCCGGCGAGCAGATCATCTTGCTGATGAACATCAACACGCTGAAAGGTAGCGCGTGGCGAAATAGTGATGAGGTCGCAGGCGCTGAGGCGCTCACAGAGATGCTCAAGCGTGGTAAAGGGGCGTGGATCAATGACGGCTATTGGCTGTTCATGCCGTACAAGCTCAAGGACCCCGGCGTGACGCTCAAGTATCTCGGCGAGAAGATGATGGAAGATGGCCGGTCCGCGGAGGTTGTCCAACTGACGTTTACAGACGTCGGCAACACGCCGCAGAATAAGTATCACGTTTATATCGCTAATGACACCAAGCTCGTCGAGCAGTGGGACTACTTTTCCAACGCTGATGATGTCGAGCCGCGCTTCAAGATTCCCTGGCGAGATTGGAAGCGCCACGGGCGGATCATGCTGTCAGGGAATCGCGGCGAGAGGAACGGCCAAGCGTGGGAGCACAGCGATATTGCGGTGTTCGACGAACTGCCTGAATCGATATTCACAAGTCCCGAGCTGATCGATTTGTCGCAGTACAAACAGGCGGTATCTGATCGATAGGAAGCCGGACCTGACGAGCGAGCGAAGCGAGCGAGGAAGGTCCGGGTTCCGGGGGTCCGGGTATGATGCCCGGGGAAACGAAATGTGGAAGTTCTCAGATGAATGAAGTCAACAGTATCGCGGTCATCGGCGCAGGGACGATGGGCTGGTGTATTTGTTCAACGATTCAGGTCGCAGCACGGTTCTGAATGTACCGCCTCGACCGCGGCAACGGTAAGAACGCGAGCGAAGGCACGGGCCGAGATGTGTAGATCGTCTGCCATTCATGGCCACACGGTTTCTGGAGTTGGGCTTTGATCAATGAACCCCAAATCCGGTGCTCGACGATCCGGTATTCTCCCGACAATAGGCCGAGCACTGCATCGATGAATTTCTCGAATACGCGCTCTTCACCTATCGGAAACCACGTGGACCAGAGGGCCTCTGCCAATAGGTGGAGTTCATCACGATTCTGGAGATTGATGCTGATATAGAAGTCGACTCCTGGCTGCTTATCAATGGAAGCAGCTGCGTGGATATGCGGTTCCTCGTCTTGGATTTCGATGTGAAGCTCCGGGAACTTGCTGCGGATCAAGTCGATCGCTGACGTGAATCGTTCCATCTCGATGCTACGATCATCCATGGCTCGTAGACCTCCCGATCCGAGGGCCCTGCCCCGGTTTCCACAGATCGTTATTGTACTCGTACCATGTTCCTACCGAGCAATCTCAGGAAAGGCATGATCGATGGCTGAAGTCAACAGTATCGCCGTGATCGGTGCAGGAACGATGGGCTGCGGGATCGCGCTGACCGCGGCGACCAACGGCATCAAAGCGCTACAGATCGACGTTGTGCAAGCGCAACTCGATCGGGCCAAGGCGTACCACGAAAAGACACTCGCGCGCAATGTGCAGAAGGAGCGCATGACGCAAGCCGAGGCGGACGAAGCGGCATCACGTATCAGTTATCACGCTGAGATGGGGAAAGCCGGGGGCGCTAATTGGGTTGTCGAGGCGGCGACCGAGAACGCCGATCTCAAGAAAAAAATCTTCAAACAGATGGTGGACGTCTTCGGCAACGATGTCGTTCTGGCGACCAACACGTCGTCGATATCTATCACCGAGATCGCCTCATCCGTCGGCGCGAACGCTCCGCGCGTGATCGGCATGCACTTTTTCAATCCCGTCCCCCTGATGAAGCTCGTCGAGGTCATCAAAGGCCTGGCCACAAGCGACGAAACCACGCAGCGCACGATCGCGCTCGCAAAGCAGATGGGCAAGACCCCCGTGCCCGCCAACGACCGCGCGGGGTTTGTATCCAATCGCGTGCTGATGCCGATGATCAACGAAGCGTTCTACGCGTGGATGGAAGGTGTCGCCGAGCCCGAGCACAT
>JADFGE010000294.1 GCA_022567855.1 Planctomycetota bacterium
TGCTGGGTGATGTCGGCGAACCCCGCATCGGCCAACATCGCGACAAGCGCTTGCCGGTCGGCGAACGTCACCGTCGATCGCGACGCCCCGGGCGAAGTCGTTGCCGCCTTCACCCCCCGGCGCCGTCAACTGCCCCGCTTCGCATTGGGCCCACGCGCTGGACGAGCCGACCAACGCTCCACAGGCGACGAAAGACAACAGGCCGCGGCTCAACACTGATTCAACCGGCATGGCGTCAAGGTCTCCCTATGTATGTCTATATGCCGAAAATCGTCCGATCTTGCGCAAAACGCGAAAAAGTTTTTCGGCCTCCAAGGCACGCGCGGCACCCGTATGTGCTAGCTCCTTGACCGCTAACGGTTTGTGCGTCATAGCTCCTCGCTGTTTCTATCCCCACGCTGCGACCAGAATGATCAGATCCGCGGTACCGAGGGGCCCATCGCCGTTTGATCGGGGATCAGCTACACTGCTTTGTTCGCCGTTTCGCGGTCGCGTAGCTCAGTCGGTAGAGCAACCGCCTTTTAAGCGGTAGGTCCTGGGTTCGAGTCCCAGCGCGATCATTGGCCGAGCCTGCCGCCGGTCCCGGGAGAACTGATCCGCTTATGCTGGTGCTGCACGTCAATTGGGCTGAAGGGGCGCTGCGACTGTGGGGAGAGTCGTTGCCGGCCTACCTGCGCCGTGATGGAGACGGTTCGGCGATCGAGCCGACCGAACACGCGGCGCCGATACTCGCCCATGACTTCGCGCTAGGGGCAGCCCAACTCAAAGACCTGCTGCTGGAAGAGGCGTTGCTGGAGCCGAACGCGGCGGGGGAGGAGCGGGTGATTCGCTTTTCACTGCCCGGTGACGATCGTGGACCGTGCCCCAGCAATCAGTTGGCGGGCATCCTTGGCCCCCTTAGTTCGCCGACCGAGATGAGACTGCTCGAGTTGGAGGTTCCGACGCTTGAGCTGCGCAACGATTGTGCGTTGGCCGCGGCGCTGCGACTCGAGGACATCGGTCCGACCGACGCCGTAGAGTTCGGCCAGTCGCTGCGCTATTGGATTGCGGTCGCACGTTATGTGCTTGAACTGATCGAGGACCAGCGCTTCATACCCACGCTCGTCCAATCCCGAGGCGATGGCTTGCAGGCTGGATGGCAGCCCTGGCTGCACGACGAACCGGCCCAGACCCGCGTCGGCATCCTCCTGGCGACCATGCCTCCAATCGCCCGCGCCGCCTCGGATGCCAATCAAGGCGACCCCTGGCCGATCCTCGACGAAGCGCTGCGCACACTGACCGACGCCACCGTTCGCTCAGCCCTGATCGACGAGCGCTTCATTGAATCGATCGAGGATCGCGATGCGCGGTCCGATCCCCACGTCGCGTGGTGCGAAGGGTTGCTGGATCGCCGGCGGACCGTCGCTTCCCCTGACGGATCGGAGATCGACCTGTTGCGCGATGTGCGCAGCTGGATCGATCAGCTCGACGAAACGGGTCGCGGTCGCAGTGGGTTCCACCTGTGTTTCCGCCTCGAAGAACCGTGCCTCGACGATGGGGGCGATGATGCGAATGATGCGGACGCCTTTGCCGCCGGCGACGAGGCGAAATGGCGATTGAGTTTTTTACTGCTGGCGGACGGCGAGCCGCAGGTCACGATTGAAGCCGCCCAAGTGTGGGCCGGCTCACCGACCACCCAGGGAATCGACGGACGTCGTCTGGATCGACCTCACGAGTTCCTGCTCGCGGAGTTGGGGCGGGCCAGCGGCATCTATCCGTTGATCGAAACGGCGCTATCCGACCCTCACCCCACGGGTATTGATCTTGTGACGCCGCAAGCGGTGCAGTTTTTGCGCGAGCACCGACCAGTGCTCCAGGACAGTGGCTTCAAGGTGATCGTTCCACAATGGTGGGATCGGCGGACGGGCAGACTCGGCGTGCGCCTCCAGCTCGAGACGGAGTCATTGGGACCGGGCGATTCGGGTGCATCGACGACGGCGACGAGCGCCTCGTTGGGGCTTGACAGTCTGGTGCGCTATCGGTGGCAACTCGCGGTGGGTGAGCACGCCATGTCATTGGACCGCCTCCGCCAACTCGTTGAGCTCGGCTCTCCACTGGTGCGGATCGGATCTCAGTGGGTCGAGATCGGGGCGGATGACCTCGCCCGCGCCTCGGCGCTTCTGGAGAATGATCGCGGCGGGCAGGTCACGCTCGGCCGGGCCATCCGCATCGCCCACGGACTCGAAGACGCGACGCACGGCTTGCCGGTGGTTGGGACCGATACCACCGGGTGGGTTGGAGAGTTCTTCAACGATGAGCGCCGCGAGGACATGCCGCGGCTCGATCAGCCGAAGAAGTTCGTCGGGACGCTTCGGCCGTATCAGAAAATGGGGTTGAGTTGGCTGGCGTTCCTGGAGCGATGCGGGCTCGGGGCATGTCTGGCTGATGATATGGGCCTTGGCAAGACGATCGAGCTCATCGCGCTTCTGCTGCACGAGCGTCAAGATGTCGCGCAACCGCCCGGGCCGACGCTGCTGGTCGTGCCCACGTCCGTGGTTGGCAACTGGTCGCGCGAGCTGGAGCGCTTCTCGCCGTCCTTATCGTTCCATATTCACCACGGCCCGGAACGCCTGTTGGGGCAGGAGTTCGCGCAGGTCGCCGCGGCCGCCGATGTCGTGATTACTACCTACGCGCTTGTGCCGCGCGACGTTGAATCGCTCGGGCAGGTGCAGTGGCACCGGGTCGTGCTCGATGAAGCGCAGTACATCAAGAATCCTCCGACAAGACAGGCGACCGCCATCCGCGCGCTTCGGGCGACACGTCGAATCGCGATGACCGGCACTCCGGTCGAGAACCGTCTCAGCGAGCTGTGGTCGATCATGGAGTTCTGTAATCCCGGATTTCTGGGGTCAGCGGAGGAGTTTCGCCGGCGCTTTGCCGTGCCGATCGAGCGCCATCGCGACCAGCAACGGGCCGACGCCCTCCGCCGGATCGTCGGGCCCTTCGTCCTTCGCCGATTGAAGTCGGACCCGAACGTCATCACGGATCTTCCCGCCTGTGTCGAGACCAAGGAGTTCGCGACGCTGGTCCCCGAGCAAGCGGCGCTATACCAGGCCGTCGTCGATCGGATGCTCACCTCGGTTGACGAGGCCGAGGGAATCCAACGTCGGGGATTGATCCTGGCCACCCTGACCAAGCTCAAACAGATTTGCAATCATCCAGCTAATCTGCCCAGTGACGATCGATATCCCGATTGGGCTGGGCCAAGTGATGATCAGACGGACGCTGCGGATCATCGTTCGCTGTCGAGCCGATCCGGCAAATGCGCCCGCCTCATCCATATGCTGGAGGAAGTCCTTGCCGCCGGCGATCGGGCGCTGTTGTTCACGCAGTACCGCCGCATGGGAAACCTGCTCGAAGCGATGATTCGCCATGACCTGGACTGCGAAGTGCTGTACATGCACGGCGGGACGCCGCGCCTCAAGCGCCAGCAGCTCGTCGATCGCTTTCAAGCCGCCAGCATCGGGCCGGCCGTATTTATCCTTTCCCTCAAGGCCGGCGGCGTCGGCTTGAACCTCACGGCCGCCAACCACGTCTTTCATTTCGATCGATGGTGGAACCCGGCCGTGGAGAAGCAGGCCACCGACCGCGCCTTTCGCATCGGACAGACCCGCACGGTCCACGTGCATAAGTTCGTCTGCGTCGGCACGCTTGAGGAGCAGATCGATCAAATGATCGAGAAGAAGGCCGAGCTGGCGGAGAACATCCTCGGCTCCGGCGAGCGATGGCTCACAGAGCTCTCCACCGAGCAGCTGCGCGACGCGCTGAGGTTGCGGCACTCGGCCCTGGAGGTTCAGACATGACGTTTATCCCCGGCCAGTCGTCGCCTCGCCCCGTCTTCTCGCCGCGGCGCGTGCGCAACGGCATCAAGCTCCGCGGATCCGACGGCCCGCACCCGCGATCGTGGCTGGCCGAACGCTGGCTCGAGCTCGGCGACCGACTTGTACCCGTGGACGATCGCTTGCAAGGTCGTGAATACGCCCGCGCCGGCCAGACGATCTCGCTTCAGGTCGGCCCCGGCCGGATCGACGCCGAGATCCAGGGCCGGGCCGCTCAGCCTTACACGACTTGTCTTCGCATCCCCGTGCTTGATGATCAGCAATGGCGGCGCGTTATTGACGCCATGGCCGACGAGGCGGTG
>JADFGE010000295.1:0-3718 GCA_022567855.1 Planctomycetota bacterium
ACTCGAACGCGTGACACATCCAACGATCAAGCCTGACAGCAGACTAAGCATGATCAAGGCGATCGCTGTTGCGGGTTGGTGAGCGCGCTTCGATCTCATAGTGTGTTTATAGCCTTCTCGGCCGCGCCGAGGTCCGCTTCGACAGTTGCCAGTTGGGTTCTCGTTTCGTCAACGAGATGAGCTGGAGCTTTGTCGGTGTAGCCGGGATTGGCCAGACGATTGACCAGACCTTCACGACGCTTTTGGAGGTCGGTGATTTGACGCTGTAGGCGATCGCGCTCCATCTCGGGGTCGACCTTCTCTATCACATCGGCCAACGCCTGTTCCTCGCCGTCGAAGGTGAATACGAGGGCGTCGGCGGGGCGGTGGTCGATCGTTTGAACCGATGACAATCCCGCAAGGGCGGAGACGGTCCGGTCGGCGCGATCGATCAGTGCGATCGTGGTCGGTGTGGCAAACAGACGGATGTCCTTCTTCGGCGGCACGTTGTGTGCACCGCGGATGTTTCGTATCGACTCGACGAGCGCTTGCAGCGAACTGAAATCGGCGAGCGCGTGCATGTCGTCCACGGCCGCGTCGATCTCGGGCCAGGCGGCCTCGGCCAGCATCTCACTCGGCGCGAGACAGATCCCCTCCAGTGAGGCATCACCCGTGGCTTGGACGTGCGGCCAAAGTGATTCGGTCACAAATGGGCAGATCGGATGAAGGATTCGCAGAATCGCGTTGAGCACCGTGCGCAGCACCTGCTGCTGCGCGGAGCTGTCTTTGACGGTCGGCTTGATTGCCTCGAGGTACCAATCGCAAAAGTCGCCCCAGATGAACTCGTACATCGCATCGGCATAGACGTTGAACTGATACTCCGCCAGCGCTGCTTCGATCTTGCGCACAATGCGATACAGGCGGGCGAGGATCCAACGATCAACCAGCGAAAGCTCGCTCAGACGCACATCGCCGGACGTTTCGCCGTTCATTTGCCCCAGGGCAAAGCGAGCCGCGTTCCAGAGTTTGTTGGCGAAGTTGCGGCCGAGATCGAACTTCTGCGACGTGTTGCGGGCGAGGGGTGTGTCGTCGGTTGGTGAGGCGAGGCCTGAGGCAATGCCGTAGGCGCTGACCATCTTTCTGGAGCAGTTGGGGCATTGCGGCTCGGGAACGGACACACGATGGCCGGTCGGGCTTTTTGTCTGCGTCGGTCGGAACGCGTGTTCACAATGCGGGCAGAGCATATCCACGGGCAAGCGCACGTCCTGAGTCGTGGTGGCCATCTGCACGAAGATGTAGCGCAGCGCATCGGCGCCGTGGGTGTGGATGATGTCGCGGGGATCGACGCCGTTACCCAGCGACTTGCTCATGCGCTGGCCGTGGCCGTCCTGGATCATGGGGTGGATATAGACGTGCCGGAAGGGGAGCGTGCCGTTCCGGAAGTAACGGTTGAACATGACCATGCGCGAAACCCACAGGGTAATGATGTCGCGCCCGGTGGTAAGGACGGAGGAGGGATTGAAGGTTTCGAGCAGGCCGATCGTTTCGGGATAGTCCTTGGGTTCAGGCCACCCCATGGTGGAGATCGGCCAGAGTGCGGAGGAGAACCACGTATCGAGCACGTCCGGGTCTTGGGTGAAGCCTTCGGCTTCGAGGTACTCGACAATTTGACGGTCTTCACCCTCTGGATCACGAACACCGATATGCCGTGGATAGTTGATCTGATCTTGAACGCTAAGACCTTCAACTTCAGGCGACAGAATCATCTTGACGCGGTTTTCATCCTCCCAGGTATCGATCTTCGTTTGAAAGGCTCGAAATGCAGAGTGAAACGCATCGCCAGTATTATAAAGGAAGCTCTCCGGTACACCGCGCCACACCGGTATCCGATGACCCCACCAGAGTTGTCGGCTGATGCACCAGTCGCGCAGGTTCTCGTGCCAGGCCTGAAACGTCTTGGCGTACCGCGCAGGATAGAACGACAACTCACCATCACCCGCTCCATCGCCGCTTGCGGCTTCGCGAGAGGGTATTGAGCCCTCATATTGCGCGCCGCTCAGCGCCCGCAGCGCTTCGCCTGTCATCCGATCGTCCGTCACTTTCACGTACCACTGATCGCTCAGGTACGGCTCGATGGGAACATGAGACCGATACGAATGGCCGACGCTGTGTTTATAGTCGCGCACGTCCTGAAGCAGATCGTGGTCTTTGAACCATTGCACGATTGCCTTGCGAGCTTCCTCTCGCGCTAAGCCGACAAGCGGCTGGGCTTCGTCGGAGCAATCGTCCCAACCATGATCCGTGGAGATCGTCGCATCCGGCGCTAAGACGTTGATCACGGGCAGATCGTGACGTTGGCCAATGTCCCAATCATTCGGATCGTGGGCGGGGGTGACCTTGAGAAACCCGGTGGCATACTCGGCCATCGGATTGTCAGGGTCGCTTGGCATCACGACGTGCTCGTCGGCGATGATGGGGATAATACGATTGACGATGGGTAAGCGCACCTGCTTGCCGACGAGGTGTACAGCGCGCGGGTCCTTGGGATTCATGGCCACGGCGGTGTCGCCGAGCATGGTCTCGGGGCGCGTGGTGGCGACGGTTATGTATTCGACGCGGACGCCGCCCGCTGAAGCGGGCGGCGTCAGGGGGTAGCGCAGGTACCACATGTGGCCTTGAACTTCCCGCATCTCGACTTCATCATCCGCCAGGGCGGTGAGTGTGACGGGATCCCAGTTCACCAAACGCTTGCCGCGGTAGATCAGTCCATCCTTGAATAGGCGGAAGAACGCCTCGCGGACGGCGTTGGCGCACATTTCATCCATGGTGAAACGGGTGCGGTCCCAATCGCAGGAGCAGCCCATCGCCTTGAGCTGTTCGATGATCGTGGCTTCGTATTGGTCCTTCCATTGCTGCACAGTGGCGACGAACCGTTCGCGGCCAAGGTCGACCCGTTTCTTGCCTTGTTGCAGGAGGCGTTTTTCCACGACGGTTTGGGTGGCGATGCCCGCATGATCCGTCCCGGGCATCCACAACGTGTTGCAACCGCGCATACGGTGATAGCGAATCAGAACATCCTGGAGCGTGTTGTTCAGGGCGTGCCCCAAGTGCAGCGGGGCCGTGACGTTCGGCGGGGGAATGACGATGCAGTACGGCTTGGCGTCGCCCCCCGGCCGGGCGTGGAAGGCGTCTGACGCCTCCCATTTGGCGCGCACCTCAGCTTCCGCTTCGGCGGGAGCGTACGATTTGGCCAGTTCGCCGAGCATCATGGGCGGCCCATCATAGTCGTCATCGGCATCGGGAGTGGACCGTGCAGCGATCGCGAGCAGGACATTGTTTCGCCGTTCTCGGGGTGTGGGCGAGTATCGGTTTGATCGGCTGCTCCAAACAGCCGGACGATTCTTCCACGACGGTTACCACCAATCCGGACGTCGACACGGCGCCCGTTCAGCCGACGGTGACCCAGGAAGCGATCGAGGCGGCGCTGTCCGCGGCCCAGCAATACTTGGTGCAGCAGGAGCTGACGAAGGCCGAACTGATCCTGCGTAAGCTCATCGAGCGCGCGCCGCAGGAGTATCGTGCGTACGAGTTGTACGGTCAGGTGTTACTGGCCATGGGCATGCAAGTGGGCGCACAACGCGATCCACAGGCGGCGACGGACGCCATCGTTCAAGCCTACCAGCAGTATCGGCGGGCGACAGAGCTTGTCCCGTCCGACATCGAACCGACGGTAGCGGCG
>JADFGE010000295.1:3728-4164 GCA_022567855.1 Planctomycetota bacterium
TCGATCGCGGGTCGTCTCGACGATGCGCTGGACCATTTTCAACGTGCGGGCCGGCTCGATCCGGTCAACCCCAAGCACCCGCTGTACGAAGGGCAAATCCTTTTGCAGCAGCGCCGATTGGCCGAGGCGCGGCGCGCGCTTCAGCGCGTGCTCGCGGTTGATCCCAACGAAGCCTACGCTCATGCGTCTCTGGCCATGATCGCACTGGAAGAAGACGATCAAGTCCAGGCGATCGAGCACATCGAAGAAGCCAGACGAATCGCTCCGAACGATCTGACCATTCGGGTTCAAGAGGCCCGAGTGCGTCGTCTGTGCGATCAGCCACGCCGGGCGCTGGAGCTGCTCGTTTTGCTGACCGAACAGGAGCGGGCCGAGGAAGCCGTTGCCTCCCAGATCGCCTCTTGTTACCGGCTGCTCGGCCAGCCGGCCAAAGCGG
>JADFGE010000296.1 GCA_022567855.1 Planctomycetota bacterium
ATGGCCGGACATCCTTGGCCGCAAGCAAATCCTCGAAGTCCACGCCAAGAAGGTGAAGATGGTTCCCGGCTTGGATCTCGAGCGGTTGGCACGGGGAACGCCGATGTTTTCCGGCGCCGATCTCGCCGCGATCATCAACGAGGCCGCCATTCTCGCCACCATGGCCGACAAGGACTTCGTCGATATGGACGACCTCGAAGAGGCGCGCGACAAGGTTCGTTTCGGGCGCGCTCAGCGTTCGCGCAAAATCGAGGAGGACGAGCGCATCGCCACCGCCTATCACGAGGCCGGTCACGCCGTCATCCAAGCCATGACAAAGCACGCCGACCCGCTTCACAAAGTCACGATCATGCCGCGCGGGCAGGCGCTGGGCGCGACGTTCAGTCTGCCGGAAAAGGATCGCTACGGTCTGGCTCGCCGATATCTGTTGGCGACAATGCGCGTCTTGTGCGGCGGGCGCATCGCCGAGCAACGCAAGACGGACGACGTCTCCTCCGGCGCTGCGATGGATATCCAGCAGGCCACCCAGTTCGCCCGCCACATGATCCTCGAATGGGGCATGTCCGAGCGACTCGGCTTCGTGTATTACGGGGGCAGCGAATCCCGTGATGTCTTTATCGCTGAGCGCGAATACTCCGAGGACACGGCCCGCATCATCGACGAGGAGATCAAGCGCCTCATCGATGAGGCGTACGCCGACGCCGAACGCCTCCTTGGCAAAGAGTGGGACAACGTCGCTGCCGTCGCCGAGGCGCTGCTGAAATACGAAACATTGCAGGGCGAGGAAGTGCAGCGGCTGATTCGCGGCGAGCGATTGGACAAGCTGACCGTGGCTGAACTGCTCGAAGCCGAAGCCGCCAAGCCCGTTGAGACCAAGACGCCGGCGAAGGTGGCGAAGGACGACGAGCCCGGCCAAGAGCCGACCGGAGACGTCATGCCAAGCCCGGCGTGAGAAACGTCGAAACGTCGAAAACGATCAGCCTTGCCCGGAAGGGCGAGTTTTTTTTGCGTTCAGTTACCGCGCCTACAAAGAAACCGCCGGCTTCCGCCGAGGGCTACGTCAGTTCGCTTATCACATCATCAAGCACCACACCGGTAATGCGAACGATCTTCGCTGGACTGGTTTCGCCGCGCTCGATACTGATCTGATTCGGCTTCACGCCCAGTGAGCTTGCCAGCAGCTTGCAGATTGCTTTGTTCGCCTTGCCGCGTTCGGGCGGGGCGCTGATGCGGATTTTGAGCCGATCGCCCACGACGCCGGCAATCTCGTCGCGCGACGCCCCCGGCACGGCTTTGACCCAGATGAGAACGTCCTCGCCGGCTTGTTCGATGCGAAGACCACTCACGGTCATCGAAGCGTACCAAAATAAGTGCCGAAGAGCGTATAATGGCCACGTGAACGACACCCATCCAGACGCCGCCCGTATTCAGTTCCGGCTGTTTCGCGAGGCCGGCCCGAAACGACGGCTTGCTATGGCAATGGCATTGACCAGCCAAACCTGGCGCCTGGCGCATGAAGCGATATCGCGAGCGCATCCGGATCTGTCAGAATCGCAGCGTCAGATCATGTTTGTCCGGATTCACTACGGACCAAAACTCGCAGCCAAGGTCGAGGCGAAGCTCCAAAGACATCCAAAGTCATGATGGCGCTTCAGCCGCCGATTACGGCGCTCCAGGTCGTTGCCGATGCCTTCAGAACGCTCGGCGTCGAGTTCTATATCGGTGGATCGATCGCAAGCGCCTACCACGGTGAGCCACGATCCACAATTGATGTTGACCTCATTGCTGATCTTCCAGCGAGCGCAGCCTCGCGCCTCGTCCACTTGCTGGGCGAAGAGTTTTATGCTGATTCAAACATGATATTCCAAGCCATTACCAGCCGAACGTCATTCAATCTGATCCACTTGCCGACGATGTACAAGATTGATGTGTTCATTCCAAAGCAGCGTCCGTTCGACAAGAGCGTTCGACAGCGCGTCGTCCAAGCGGCGGCTTTTGAAGGTGACGACCGCACCTACCAAATTGCATCAGTCGAGGACACCGTGTTGAGCAAGCTCGAGTGGTATAAAGCTGGCGGCGAGACCTCCGAGCGCCAATGGCGCGACGTCGTCGGCGTCATGCAAGTTCAGCTTCATCTACTCGACCAAGCCTACCTTGAGAAATGGGCGGCCAACCTTGGTGTCAACGACTTGCTCCAACGCGCGTGGACCGAAGCCCGCACACTGATGGGCGAAAGCACTGAGCAAGCCATTTGAGTTGAGGCCTGGTCACTTCAGTGACCATATCCCCTATTCATCCAACGTCGCCTTGCGCCGCAGAATGTGATGGTAGTGCTGGGCAAAGCGGTGCGCTTCGTCGCGCATCGCCTGGCACAATTTCAACCCTGCGTTCTCGCGCCCAAGCTTGATCGGCTCACTGCGCTGCTGGACGTAGATCAGTTCCTCCTTCTTGGCGAGGCTGATTACCATCGGCGGCTTCGTCTCGAGCTGATCGAACGCTTCAAGCGCAGCGTGCAGTTGTCCCAGCCCACCGTCGATGAGAATCACATCGGGGTACAGCTCGCTGCCGTCGCCTGCATCTCGATAACGGCGACTCACAACCTCCCGAATCGCCATGTAATCATCACTCGCCGCCGCCGTCTTGATCTTGTAGCGGCGATACCCGTCCTTGAACGGCCGGCCGTCGATGAAGCAGACCTTCGAGCCGACCGTCTCCCCGCCCTGGAGGTGCGCGATATCGATCGCTTCCATACAGCGCAGAGCATTGTCCATCCCTACGATCTTGCGCAGCGAGCGCAGACCCGCTGCGGGATCAGCCGCAAAGACGGTGACCTCCGGCTGCCAGATGTCGGCCGTCTCGCGGAACCGCTTCTCGCGCTCGTCAAGTTTCTCGATCGCATGAATCTGATCGCGAAGTACTGCTGCTTTCTCGTATTCCTGCGCCTCTGAGGCCTCCGCCATCTCTGCGCGAAACTCCCGCAACATCACACTTCGCTTGGATTCAAGGAACCGCATAAACCGCTGAATGTCCTGCCGATACTTCGCCTTGGTGATGCGATTAGCGCACGGTGCGGTGCATTGACCAATAGAATGAAGCAGGCACGGGCGAAATCGCTCATTCCTCGGATCGTCGGCCTTGATGCTCAACGTGCACGTGCGGTACTTGAAAACGCGCTCAAGCAGATGTATGGCTTCACGCAAAGCATTGACCGAAGTGAACGGCCCATAGATCTTCGCGCCCTTGTATTCAGGATCAGCCGGGGTTCGGGTGATGAAGACGCCGGGAAAATCGTCCCGCATGGTGATGGCCAGATACGGGAAGGTCTTGTCATCCAATTGCATCGTATTGAAGCGCGGGCGGATATCCTTGATGAGCCTCGCTTCCATGAGCAGCGCTTCCCACTCTCCTTCGCACTCGATGACGTCGAAATCCACGATCAGGTCGAGCATCGGCTGCTTATTGGACCCGAGGTCAGCCGAAGCAACGAAATATGATCCGACCCGATTGCGAAGTGAGCCCGCCTTGCCCACGTAGATCACCGAATCCTCGGCGTCCTTCAGGAGGTAGACCCCCGGCGAGGAGGGGAGGCTTTTAGCTCGCTCCGACAGCCGGCTTCGGGAAACGGTCGTTCGATCTCCAGCCGAGCACATCATGATGCGTGATCCTAGGGGCCTTAGAGCCATCCTCCGGTCGCGGCCGGCACCCCCGGGAGACCGGCGAAAATGGGAAATATCCAATTCGGCCAGCCAATTCCTCACCATCACCTGAAAAAAGGGGCGATGATCCGAATAATCCTGAGCATCCGGGACGTTTGCCCGGTACAATTCGGGACGTTTGGTGAGCGATCAGCGCAGCCAAACATATTCAGACCGATCAATTTGACTCGACACGCCGAATCCAAACGGAGGAATCTCAAGTGCTCAAGACAACCCTCGCGACCCTCGTCCTTGTGTGTTGTGCGGCCGGGCTGACGACTTCAGCCACCGCCCTGGCCCCTTGTGACGGGGTCAAGCAATGCAAGATCGCTCAATGCCAGGCGGCAAAAGCTGCCAAGGTCGCGCAAGTGACCTCCGACAGGCAGGCTCAGTGCGCCGCCGCGACAGCCGCGCGAGCAG